>NZ_CFHTQA010000014.1:0-73887 GCF_984394615.1 Spongiibacter sp.
GGGGGAGAGCAGACAGGCACTGGCATTGTTACCGCCAAAGCCCTTGGCATTGAGAATGGCAATGTCCATGCTGTCCGGCTCCAGCGCCAGGTGCTGCATGGGCAGCATTAAATTGCTGCGCTGCACGTCGTCGGCGATGTGGTCGATGGTGGTAATACCGGGCAGTACATGATCCTGCCAAACGCCGAGACTGGCCATTAGCTGATCGCCCGAAGCCGCACCGATACTGTGGCCAAGATAGGCTTTAATCGCCGCTACCGGCCAACGTTCTATCCCAAACGCTTTCGCGGTTTCGTTCAGGATATGCGATTCCGTCACCCTGTTCTGCGGTGTGCTGGTCCCGTGGGCCTGAACAAAAGAGCGGCGCCGTACCGCCTCTTCACCCAGAATCGCCGATGCTACCGCAACAGCCTTGCCAACGGTCAGATAGTTACCAATGCCCGGCGACGAGATCGACTTCTTATAGCCGTCGGCATTCACGAAGACATCCGGCACCGCTGCATGAATCTGTGCCCCCAGCTCCAGCGCCAGTTCGTCATCAAACAGCACAATAAACTGACTGGCCTCAGAGATGGTGAAGCCGCAGTTGCTGCTGAAAGGACGGCTGGCACGTCGATAATCCGGCTCGGTAAGCCCGCGGGCTTCGTCCAGTTTCAGCAGTTCTGCGTCGCTGGCCAGCGCCCCCATCGTGGCGTAGCCATCCATGACCCGCGGCTCAACACCGGCATCAGCCGCGCCGACAATCGCCACTCGCACATGCCCGCTGCGAATCTCCTGGACCGCCTGCCGAAGGTTATAAAAGAAGGTGGCACAAGCGCCCAGGCTGGGCCCGGTTCCACCAACATTGCCCAGTACATAGGCACTGACAAAGTCGGCCGGCATATCGGCCAAGCCCAGCGCCAATTGCTTGGACGTTACTCGCCCGCCGTTGGCTCTGGCACCAAGCAACCCACCGAAGCCCGCGTCGTCCAGTTGCGCCATGGCCGAACTGGCGTAAACGGAAATCTCATCGGGGCGAACCCGGTTGCGCACAACGTCCCAGTCGATACCTACCGACTGCAATGCATCCGATGCGCCGAACACCGACATCTGCAAACCACGCGGGTGATTGCGAGCCGGGTAATAGGCGGCGGGATCAAAGCCGGTCGGCAACTGCCCCGCAGAAGACACTTCAAAACGACGGTGGGTCGGCAGCAGCACATCTACCGACTCAGCGACCGTCACAGCAACTCGATCATCACCCAGATCACGAATCTGCCAGTTGCCTGGCAGCGCCTCAGGAAGCTGTTTGCGTCGCAGTACAAATTCAACGGCACCACGCTCGCCCTGTAGCTGCATACGCCGGTTCCAGGGCACCTGCTCCACATCAAACGCGGAGCGCTCGATTTTTCTGATCAGCGTGTGGGCCAGAATGTAGTCACGCCGAGCCTGTCCCTGTAACTCATCTCCCACCTTCATCAAGGCTGCCAGGCTCTGCAAGGTACGATCCGCCACCGCAGTTGGCAGCGCGTCGATGACCAGCCGACGGTAGGCGTGATGGAAAGAGCTGCGACCGGCGGGATTAACCCCCCCAAATCCGACAATTAACGGCAGACGGCTCAAAATACTGATTCCTTAACGAGTTACCACAGATGGGCAGGCAGTTTACTCCTGCCGCCCTGCACCTATAATGTCATTTACGCCAATAAACATGGTATTTACGACAACAGTGTCAACATTCTCGCACATCGCCCTTCTCGGCTTTCGCCAGGCGCTAACAACCAGCCTTAGCCTTCCGATTGAACTGCTGGAAGCCTGTAACCAGCAGTTCACAAGGCGGCGGCAACGCCCTCCGATCAAGCTGGAATTATTGAGTTTGGACCCTCCACCACTGGCGACATCCGGAGGCCTGGTGCTACAGGCAGATCAATGGCTCGATGCAGAGCCGGAAAGTGCCCCCTGGCCCGTACCGGATATCCTGATTATCGCCAGTCGCTGGCGTCATCCCCTTCGCGGAGGCGCTCAACGCCCGGAGGTCAAACAGTGGCTTCAACAGTTGGCATCTCATGGCTGCGAGCTGTGCGCGGTCGGAACCGGCAGTTACTTTCTCGCGGAGGCAGGTTTGCTCGATGGGCGCGCAGCGACGACCCACTGGCACTATTTCGACGACTTCGAAAATCGCTACCCGAGAATAAAGCTGCAGCGCGATCACCTGATTACCGAGGCCGGCAAGCTGTACTGTACGGGCAGTGTTAACAGCGCGGCCGACCTGGTTATTCACCTGATCGACCGCCACTGGGGGGCCGACATCGCTCATCAGGTAACCCAGCAATTCTCCCCTGAAAGCCGTCGCCCCTTTGCCAATCAGGCCTATCGCAGTGAACACAATCTCCGCCACGGCGATGAAGTCATTGCCCTCGCACAAAGCTGGATGCATCGGCACTTCGGCGATCCGATCCGCATTGACGATCTGGCACAGCGCAGCGGACTGAGCCAGCGCAGTTTCCAGCGCCGCTTCCAGAGGGCCTGCGGACAATCCCCCCTTCAGTATCTACAGCAGATACGCCTCGATTCAGCGAGGGAATTGCTGCAAAACAGCAACTTGCCCGTTGAGGAAATCAGCGCCCTGTGTGGCTACAGTGATGCCAGCTATTTCAGCAAGCTTTTCAAGCAGATGAATGCCATTGCACCCGGCCAGTTTCGCCAGAATGTTCGGCGCAAGTTGTTTTCTGCCGACGATCGTTTTTACGAAGGTCAGGATTAACTCCTAACGTTCACACAGCCGACAATGCCCGAAAACATTGAAAAACCACGGATGCGAGACTCACTGCCCCTCTTCGCCCTCAACAGGGGAATCACTGCTGGCAGCAATCGCAGGCAGCGGGCATACTCCCCACTTTCTGAATACCCTTGGACTCCATCATGCTTCGTATTGGACGCGTCAATCACTTGAGCGTCAGCCGCAAAACGACGGCGGGCTTTTATCTGGACGGCGGTGATGCCGGAGATATTTTTTTACCACCTCGCCAGGCGCCGGAGAATATAGCCGTTGGCGATATGCTCGACGTCTTCGTACTGCACGACAATGACGGCAGCCTGATCGCCAGCAGCCAGCGTCCCACATTACAGTGCGGCGATGCCGGACAACTTCCGGTGAGCGCCATTGCCGATGTGGGCGCATTCCTGGACTGGGGGCTGGATAAAGAACTGCTGCTGCCTTTCAGCGAACAGCTCGGTGAGCTTCGCGTCGGGCAAAATGTGCTGGTAACTGTCTACACGGATCTGTGCGGACGACTGGTCGCCAGTATGCGACTGGACCGACACATTTCAGATCAGGCCGATGGCTTTAAAGCCGGTCAGGAAGTCGGGTTGATGGTCGCGGGAAAAACCACGCTGGGCTACAAATGTATTGTCGACCAACGCGTTTGGGGACTGCTTTACGACAGCGAGCTCAGCCATCCGTTGAAGCGCGGAGATCAGCTTAGTGGCTGGATACGGCGCGTGCGCCCGGACAAACGTCTGGACCTGACATTGAATACGCCGGCCAAACAGCGCGCGCCCGACGTCGCAGAACAGATTCTGAAACAGCTCGATGCCAACGACGGTTTTCTTGCACTCGGTGATAAAAGCCCACCGGAAGCCATCAAACGCATCTTCGGCGTCAGTAAAAAAGCCTTTAAACAGGGTCTGAGCAAGCTCTATAAAGAACGCAAAATCCGCATTAGTGATCGGGGCATCGAGAAGCTTTGACCACCGGCGATATGACTTTCAGGAGGCACCTATGGACCACAGCCCGTTTTTGCGCGACAGCCTGATTCCACTGCGACTGTCCGCCATTGATCAGGACGGCTTCCCGGTAATCTGTTCGCTGTGGTATCTCTATCACGACGATGCGTTGTATTGCGTCTCTCACCGCAACGCCAAAATTATCCGCCTACTGAAAGCACGGCCCGAGTGCGGCTTTGAAATTGCTGTTAACGGCATTCCCTATCGCGGCGTTCGCGGCAAAGCCATTGCCAGCCTTTCCAGCGACAGCGAGGGTGTATTGCTGAGCAAGCTGATTGATCGCTACCTCGGCGGCAGCAACCAAGCACTGGCAGACTGGCTGATGAGTCGCAAAGCGGATGAAATTGCCATCTGCCTGCGCCCCAAAACCCTGTCTAGCTGGGACTTCAGCGAGCGCATGTCCGACCGCTAAAGCGAATCGGCCTCCAGCGCAACTACGACGATTTTTTCGAAAAACGCTCGCTCAAGGTCGCCATCAGCACATAGAACAAGGGCACGAATACGGTGGCAACAAAGGTTGCCATCAACATACCACCGATCACACTGGTACCCAATGCAGTCCGGCTGGCGGCACCGGCGCCAGTGGACAGCGCCAGCGGCAGACAACCCAGTGTAAATGCCAATGAGGTCATGACAATCGGCCGGAAGCGCAGGCGTAGCGCCTCCAGCGCCGCATCAACAATCGACAGGCCTTTCTCACGCTCCTGCATGGCGAATTCGACGATTAGAATCGCGTTCTTACTGGCGAGACCGATCAGACACACCAAGCCAATCTGGAAATAAATATCGTTGTCCAGCCCCCGCAGCCATGCCGCAATCACCGCACCCAGCAACGCAAAAGGCACCGCCATCACCACGGCCGCCGGCATCAGCCAGCGCTCATACTGCGCCGCCAGAATCAGGAATACGATCAGGATCGCCAAAATAAAGGCTTTACTGCTATTCCCCGATGATGACTTCTCTTGATAGGCGCTGCCGACCCAGCCAATGCTGAAGTCGCGACCCAGCACATCGGCGGCCACCCGCTCAATGGCGGCGATGGCCTCACCGGAGCTGTAGCCCGGCGCAGGCGAACCCAGAACCTTCGCCGCATTGAAGCCGTTGAACCGGGTCACTGCGTCCGGCCCCACCACACGCTCGACTTTGACGAGTGAGCGCAGCGGTATCAGGCTGCCCGTTGAGGAGCGCACGAAAACTTTGCTGAGGTCATCCGGGGAGCGACGGAAAGATTCCTCAGACTGCAAATTTACCTGAAAGCTGCGGCCGAACAGCGTGAAGTCGTTGACATACAGACTGCCGAACGTCGCCTGCATCGTGCTGAACACGTCCTCAACCGGCACACCCAGACTCATGGTTTTCTCACGGTCCAGCGTCAATTTGTACTGCGGGGTATTCATCTGAAACGTGCTGTATACCCGGCTGAGTTCCGGCTGTTTATTCGCCTCGGCAACCAGTTTCCAGACGGCCTCATTCAGATCAGTGAGACCAGCCTCACCGCGGCTCTGCAGGTAAAACTCAAAGCCGCCAGTGCTGCTGAGACCGATAATCGGTGGCGGATTAAAGGCAATCATGCTGCCATCCAGCAGATCGTTGCCCAGCGCTGGCACGCGGTGGGCCAGCGAAATGGAATCCAGGCCCGGCGACGCACGCTCATCCCAATCGTCCAGCATGATGAACGACACACCGGCGTTGGTTTTCAGCGATGAAGAAAGAATATCGAAGCCCGCGAAGGTAATCAGCGAACTGATACCGTCGGTCTCCATCAGTCGCCCGGCCATGGCATCAGTTACCGTCGCCGTCCGCGACAGAGACGCCGCTGGCGGCGTGTTGTAGGCCATCATGATATAACCCTGGTCCTCGGCGGGCACCAGGCCAGTCGGCACGCGGGTAAATACCCACAGCGCCACAACCACCAAGGCAACAAAGCCCAGCGAGCTGGCGACACGGTGGCGAAGGATCATCGCGGTCACGGCCATATAGCGATCGCGAAGCCATTCAAAGCCACGGTTGAAGGCGGTCAGTGCACGGTGAGAAACGCCGCCATGGCCATGGGGTTTGAGCATCATGGCGCACAGTGCTGGCGTCAGTGTCAGTGCAACAATCCCCGACAGGACAACAGAAATCGTCAACGCGACGGCAAACTGCCGATACATTTCGCCGGTGAGTCCTTCAATAAATACCACCGGCAGAAAAACCGCAGACAGGACCAGTACGATCGCCACGAGCGGGCCACTGACTTCCTGCATGGCCTGCTTGACCGCTTCGTAAGGCGTAAGATGCTGCTCTTCCATAATGCGCTCAACGTTTTCAATCACGATGATCGCATCGTCAACCACAATACCAATGGCGAGAATCAGGCCGAACAGCGTCAGCAGGTTGATGGAGTAACCGAGGATGTACAAGCCCGCGAACGTACCGACAATGGACACAGGAATCGCCAGCAGCGGAATAAAAGTGGCACGCACGTTCTGCAAAAACAGAAACATGACCAGAATCACCAACAACATCGCCTCGAAGAATGTCACGACGACTTCATTGATCGACTTCTCGACAAATACCGTGGTATCGAAAGCGAGTTCAATGTCGACCCCTTCCGGTACATTGGCCTTTACCCGCTCCATAACCGCCTTGGCGGCCTCAGCGGTCTCAAGCGCATTGGCACCCGGTCGCAAGTACATTGCCACGGGCACAGCTGGCTCGCCGTTGAATGCACCGCGGAAGGCATAATCCTTGGCACCCAGTTCAACCCTCGCAATATCACCGAGGTGCAATGCCGCGGAGTTCGGCTCTGCGCGAATAATAATGTCTTCAAATTCTTCGACCGTCGCCAGACGACCCTGGGTACTCACGGCATAGGTGAACGGCTGATCTGCCGACATTGGCTCGGCACCGAAAGAGCCAACCGCAAAGTTTGAATTCTGGCCTGCGATTGCCGCGGCGACATCGCTGGGTGTCAGCCCGTACTCTGCGAGGCGGTCTGGCTGCAGCCAGATTCGCATGGAATAGTCACGCGCACCGAGCAAGCGCGTACCGCCAATACCCGGCAGGCGACGCAGCTCATCGATGATATTCAACAGCGCGTAGTTACTCAGGTAGATCGCGTCGTACTGGGGCAGCTTCGACGACAACGAGAAAATCATCAGAATGTCTGTTGAGCGCTTATCGACGGTAATACCCAAACGCTTTACCGCTTCGGGGAGACGGTTTTCCGCCACCGCCACCCGGTTCGACACGTCGATCGCCGCCTGATCCGGATCTGTCCCGGTAGCAAAAATCACACTGGTACTTACATGTCCGGCAGCCGACGCCTGCGTATTCATATACAGCATACCCTCAACCCCGTTGAGCTCCTGCTCCAGCGGGGCGGCAACCGTCTCAGCCAGGGTTTCGGCATTGGCGCCGGGGTAGCTGGCGGTCACCACAATTTCAGGCGGAAGAATCTGCGGGTACAGCGACACCGGCAGTTTGCCCAAAGCGGTTGCCCCAGCAATCAGGATCAGCAGCGACAGGACAATCGACAGTACCGGGCGCTCGATGAAAAACCGGACGCTCATTGCACACGCTCCTGCGCGGTCGGCAGATCTGCCTGCACGAGCTTCATTTGCGGCGCCTCAGGCTCATCATCAAAATGGGGCTCGGGGCCGTAGTCGTAGGTAATTTCAATCACTTCCGGCTCCAGCAGTGCCCCCGGGCGCACGCGTACCAAGCCTTCAAGTACGACGGTATCACCGGGCTCCAGACCGCTATCGACGATGCGCCCGCCTTCGACCTCAAGTCCGAGGGTTACAGGGCGCACTTCCGCACGCTGCTCCGCATTCACTACGTAGACATAACTGCCCTGAGCATTCTGCAAGACTGCGCGCTCCGGCAGTACCATAGAATTTCGGCTATACAGCCCTTTCAAGCTGACCCGAACAAACTGGCCGGGCAGCAAACTGCCCTCGGGGTTGTCGACCGTCGCTCTGAACTGCACCGTACCGGTATTACGATCAATGACGCTATCGCTGAAATTAACATGACCGAGATGGGGGTGAGTCTGCTCACCAGCAGTTTCAATCTGCACAGCGCGCTGACTCTCGTCATAGCTCAATTCGCCCTCTTTCAGCAGGCGACGGAGCAGCAGCACCATTTCATCAGGCATCGAGATGTTGACCCACAAAGGGTCCAGCTGAGTGATACTGGTCAGCAAACTGTTGGCAGACGGGCCGACCAAACTTCCCTCTGAAACCTGCTCCCGGCTGGTGATACCGGAAATCGGCGCCCGCACTTTGCAATAATCAAGATTGATCTGGGCGGCGCTCACCTCAGCCTCGGCGAGCTGCAGCGTCGCCCTCGCCTCTTCCAGCTCAGATTCCGCATCATCGCGGTCACGCTGACTGATGGCATTGGTTTTAATCAGTTCACTGGCGCGGCGCCAGCGACGTTCTGCGGCGGACAGGCTGGCGCGCGCCTGAGCCAACTGGGCCTTGGCACGGTTAAGCGCCACCTCGAAAGGTGCGGAATCAATTTCGAACAGAAGCTGACCCGCCTCCACCTGCTGACCTTCTGTGTAGGTGCGTCTCAGCAGGATACCCTCGACCCTTGCACGAACCTGCACTTCTTTGGACCCCTCCAGGCGACCGGGATACTGCCCAACCACGGGCACATCATCGCTGCGCATCACCAGCACCTTCACGGGCTGCGCCTGTTCCGCAGCTACCGGGGCCTGCTCGGCACCACAAGCCGACAGCACTGCCACCACAGCGATCATCGCTATGACCAAGCCACGTCGTGTCTGCACGCCAAAGGTATTCAGCCGAGAATCAGCGGTGTTCATAGGGAGCTATCCGAGTTAAACAAAAGATCCAGCCACTTTACATACATGCACGTACGTATGTAAAGTATCAGTTACATTTTTTGTTACCAATTGTAACGGAAGGCATTATGAGACGCTCAAAGGCCGAGGCCGAAGCCACCAGGGAAAGCTTGCTGACTGCCGCCGAACAACTGTTTGCAGAACAGGGAATCGGCAGCACACGGCTCAGCGACGTGGCTTCAGCGGCCGGCGTCACGCGAGGCGCAATCTATTGGCACTTCAAAAATAAAGATGAACTGATCAACGCCATCATCGACCGCTTGAGCCTTCCACTGGACACGGCAATGCGCAGCCAAGTGGAAGACGCCGCCAACGGCATGCTGACATTAGACGCGTTCAAAGAGGTGTTACTGATGTCCTACCAGCGGATGCTGGAGAGCCCAACCGTGGAGCAGGTGACCCGCTTTGCCATGCGCTACAGCCTCTGCACGGAATCCCAAAATGCTCGTGAGCATCTCGACAAAAACCGCCAACACAATCTCAGCCTCATCACCCAGATCGTCAGCTATGGTCAGCAATATAAATTGATTCGCGACGACATCAGCGCAGAGGAGCTGGCGTGCTATATCCGCGCGCATATCGTTGGTATTTACCACCAGCAGCTTTCGTCCGGCGATTCCTATTTCGCCGGGCTCGACGATATTCGCCGGTCGATTGACCTGATGTTTGTGGGTCTCCAACCCGGCAAATAACGCAGAACTCAGTCTGCATCCTGCAAGTGATCATGCTGCGGCATCAGCGGTAACTGCACCGTAAAAGTACTGCCCTCCCCTGGCGTCGACACCACGGAGATTTCGCCACCCAGCTGCCGGCGAACCACGTTGTAGACCAGATGTAGCCCCAGCCCGCTGCCTGCGTGCTTCCCCCCCCTGCGTGTGGTAAAGAAAGGTTCGAATACCTTGTCTCTAACCTCGGGAGACATGCCGACCCCATCATCGGCAACATCCAAGACTACCCAAGGCCCATCGCGTCTTACGCGCAACTGGATTCGACCCTGACGGTCGCCGGGGAATGCATGCCCAAGACTGTTGTTGACCAAATTGACCACGACTTGCGTCAAGCCACCCGGCACGGTGTGGATATAAATATCCCGAGGGCAATCCAGGCTGACATCGTGCCCGTTGCTTCGACAGCTTGGCGCGAGGTGCAGCAAAATATCGTGCAAGTAATCGTGCAGATTAATCTTCCTCACATCTGCCGACGCCTGATCAACTGATACTTGTTTAAAGCTGCTGATCAGATTGCCCGAACGCTGCAGACTTTCCAGCACCATACTGGAAGCCTCCATCAGCCGGGAAACTGTGCGCTCCGCCTCATCCCCCGACAGTTGATCACTTTGGGCAATCAGTGGCGCGATACGCTGAATATCTGACTTCAATGTTGAAGACGCGGTAATCGCTATACCAATCGGCGTATTCAGCTCGTGGGCAAAACCGGCCACCAGACCACCCAGCGCCGCCATTTTTTCCGACTCGACCAACTGCCCCTGCGTTTGCTGCAGACGCTCAACCATCGCCTGCAACTTCACACTGGACTCATCCGAATGGTATTTAGCGCCGGTAAGCACCAGCAGCGACATGCCCAGCAAACCGACAAAAAGCATCCCTGCGGCCAGTACCCCCCAGGGCATGATCGAGCGACTGTCTGCCAGAAACCGCTGACTGCCGCTGATGGTCAATCGCCATTGCTGGTCGGCAAAATGAATGGGCCAGCTCTGAACAAACAACGGGGCTTTATTCGCGTTCTGCAGCGAATCTGCTTCAAATATCAGCTCATCACCCGCCGTGAGGGTCAGCGCCAAACCGTTCAGGTCTTGATTCACCAACAGCGCATGCATCAGGTTTTCCACCCGGAAAACGCCGCTGATATAGCCGCTCAATGCGCCAGCCCTAAATACAGGAAAATACACGACAACCCCCGCCTGCTGTCCCGTTTCCTGCACCAGCGTCAGCGGCGCGGTCGCTGCAGGCTGACGATGATCAGACGCCGCCAGCAGTGCCTTTCTGGCCAGCGGGTTCGAGCTGATGTCATAGCCCAATGCCGCTTCGTTCCCCACCTCGGGAGCGATATACTTGATGACAACATAGGTATCGCGCCTGTCCGCGAGCATCCTCGTGCCGTTGCCATCCGCTTCCGTAACAACTTTGGGCTCACCCATTTGCAGGCTGAGCTGCCGTTCAAAAGCCTCGCGCTGCTGATGCGGCATAACCACAGCCCAAGCCACTCCCTGAAAGCCCGGATTGCGATCCAGCAGGCCGCCAACGAACTGATAAAACTCGTCTCGGTTAACGTGCTCCGACGCCCCCAAAAACGACTGGGCGGCGTATAGCCCCTCAAAGTAGCTGTGAAGAAGAATTTCTGCCCGCAGGTATATTTGCTCCGCGTGGCGTTCGAACATCTGCTGTTGACGGGTCGATTCCCAGCGACTGGCAAAAACATACATCACCACCACGACCACCGACGCCAGGAGTAAAGCAACGGGAAGTATTTTTGCCCGGCTCCGCCAGATACCCCTTGGCTCGGCAAAAAACACAAACATCAGCGTGGCGACAAGCATAATGCCCAGCCCATCGCCGACCCACCAGGTGGCCCAGTTATAGAGATAATTATTGGACTCCAGCTTGCCCGCCAACCAGAGCGTAGAAACCGCAACAGACGCACTGATGACGCTGGCCACACCGCAGATCAGGACAATATAGATCAGCACCGAGCGTGCCGTATCCAGATTCAGCGGGTAACCAATCACCCGCTTGAGTACCCAGGCGCCCACCACGGCCTGCGTGGCAGCACCAAGCCCAATCAGCGCTGGCGCCCAGGCCTCAGCAAAGAAGGCCGCAACACCCTGATCGAGTGGCACCTCAATAGCATTGATAGAAAACGAGGCAAGCGCGACTGCGGGCCAATATCGGTACCCGGCCAGCAACATGGCGGCCAGGGCAATACCCGCAGAGGGCCATATCGCCGTTGCATAACCGGGCGGAATAGCCAACAGCATGGCCAGATAGCCGACAGAATAATAAGCAAGCAGTATAAAGAAGAATACTGACAGGTAGTTCTCGCGCAGCGCTTGCCGAGTCAGCCCTATTGGCATTTCATGACCGACAGGCAAGAGTGGTCGGATAGCAGCATATTACATATGACGGGAATACCCGGCCTCCAAATTCGCTGG
The DNA here is from genome assembly GCF_984394615.1 of Spongiibacter sp. Classification (NCBI taxonomy): domain Bacteria; kingdom Pseudomonadati; phylum Pseudomonadota; class Gammaproteobacteria; order Cellvibrionales; family Spongiibacteraceae; genus Spongiibacter; species Spongiibacter sp. Next base: position 11,790 of record NZ_CFHTQA010000014.1, read on the forward strand.
AAAGATGTTTCTACACAATAGTTTAGAAAGCATCCACCCAACAAAAGAATAAGTAAATTCGCTTAGCGGGCTAACCGATGAGAACAGGCATCATTGCAATAGCCCGCGGCTATAGCGTTATTTAAAGAATTAATACTCCCCTGTATATCCAACCCGGGCATGGCATTTAGCGCATTCCATGTTTGGCTTTTATCGCATCTTGCATCGCAATGTAATATCCTATGCGGCTTTTCGACCAAGCAACACTAACAATATCAACAATGGATCTTTAAAGATGCTCTTAGGAATTCCAAAAGAACTCGCCTCTGGGGAGAATCGGGTTGCGATCATTCCGAGCGATGCCAAAAAATTGGTACGCGCCGGGGCGGTCGTCCAGATTGAAGCGGGAATGGGCCTGGGCAGCGGTTACAGCGACGCCGAATACGTCGACGCCGGTGCTAGCGTAGTCGAAGATCGGGCGGCGATTTTCGCTGCCGCCGATATCGTACTGCGAATCAGCAAACCCACCCTGGAAGAAATCAAGCAACTCAAGGCCGGTAGCATTCACATCAGCTACCTCGACCCGTTCAATGAACACGACTTGATTAAAGCCTTCCGCGATCAGAACGTGACTGCAATCAGCATGGAAATGATTCCGCGCAGCACCCGTTCTCAGAAAATGGATGCCCTCAGCTCACAGGCCAGCCTTGCGGGCTACGTCATGGTATTGCTCGCGACCACACGTCTGCCGCGCATTCTGCCCATGATGATGACCCCTGCAGGTACGCTGAAACCCGCAACCGTCTTCGTTATCGGCGCAGGTGTTGCCGGTCTGCAGGCTATTGCCACCGCCAAGCGCCTCGGCGCCAAAGTGGTTGCCTTTGATACCCGCCCGGTGGTTGCCGAGCAGGTTCGCTCATTGGGCGGTAAATTCCTGGAAATCGATCTGGGCGAAACCGGTCAAACCAAAGACGGCTACGCGGTCGAGCTGACCGAAGAACAGCGCAAACTGCAGTTGGAAGGTCAGAAAAAGCAAATTGCAGATTCAGACATCGTGATCACTACCGCTCAGGTATTTGGTCGCAAACCTCCGGTACTGGTCACCAGTGACATGATTCAGGGCATGAAGCCCGGAAGTGTCATCGTGGATATGGCCGCTGAAACCGGCGGTAACGTTGAAGGCTCTGTTGCCGGTGAAACTGTCACTATCGACGGCGTTACCGTTATCGGCGACGGCAACTGGGCAAACTTCGTAAGCCGCGACGCCAGTCAAATGTACTCAGCTAACCTGTTCAACCTGGTTGACGAAGGCTGGGATAACGAAAAACAAGCGATGGTCATCGATTTCGAGAACGATATTCTGCAGGGCTGTGTGATTACCCACGGCGGCGAAATCGTTAATGACACCATCAAAAACCTGGTTAAGTAGGAGGTAAAGATGGAAATCGTATTTCTCGCGTTCATCTTGATGCTGTCGATTTTCCTCGGCTTCGAGCTCATCAATAAAGTTCCCGCCACGCTGCACACGCCGCTGATGTCGGGTTCAAATGCTATTTCTGGTATCACCCTGGTAGGTGCGTTGACGTCAGCGGGCGCCGAACACACTCAACTGGCCACCATTCTTGGTACGGCGGCTGTCGCCATGGCCACCATCAACGTGATCGGCGGCTACATGGTTACCGACCGCATGCTGGCCATGTTCAAGAAAAAACAGGGAGACACTAAGTAATGGGTATCGAATTGCTGGTCAACCTGTCCTATGTGGCAGCGGCCGTTCTGTTTATCTTTGGTCTGAAAATGCTGGGGTCACCCGCAACAGCCCGTAAAGGTAACCTCGTTTCAGCCGTCGGTATGTTCATCGCAGTAGTGATTACCCTGCTGGATCAGAGCATTATTGATTACAAATGGATTGCCGTCGGTATTGTTGCCGGTGGCGTTGTCGGCGCGATTGTAGCCCGCTCGGTTGCGATGACCTCCATGCCGGAAATGGTGGCCCTGTTCAACGGCTTTGGTGGTATCGCCAGTCTGTTCATTGGCTGGGCGGCGCTGTACGGCTTCGAGGCCAATGCCTTTGAACTGATCACCATCGTACTGTCGATTCTGATCGGTGGCGTGACCTTCACCGGCTCGCTGATTGCCTACGGCAAACTGAGCGAACGTATGCCTGGTCGCCCGCTGGTCTTCGGCGGTCAGCGCGTTTTCAACATCCTGCTGATTCTGGCCATTATTGCCAGTGCCGTGATGTTCGTATTGAACCCAGGCGTTGCCCTGTACCTGTACCTGGTTATCGGCCTGAGCTGTCTGCTTGGCATTATGCTGGTCATCCCCATCGGTGGCGCAGATATGCCAGTGGTCATCTCGCTGCTGAACAGCTACTCCGGTCTGGCCGCCTGTGCCGCCGGTTTCGCGATCAACAACATCATTCTGATCGTGGCGGGTTCGCTGGTTGGTGCCAGCGGTATCATCCTGACCCAGATCATGTGTAAGGCGATGAACCGCTCACTGAGCAACGTCCTCTTCAGCGGCTTCTCTGCCGTTGCTGGCGGCGGCGCCGGTACCAAGATCGAAGGCGAAGCCAAAGCCATGTCGGCTGACGACGCATACTATGTTCTGGAAGCGGCCACCAGTGTGGTTATCGTTCCCGGCTACGGTATGGCCGTTGCCCAGGCACAGCACGTAGTGAAAGAGCTTCAGGAAATTCTGGAAAAGAACGGTGCCGAGGTCGTCTATGCGATTCACCCGGTTGCCGGTCGTATGCCTGGCCACATGAACGTACTGCTGGCCGAAGCCGATGTTTCCTACGACCTGCTGCTGGAAATGGACGCCGTTAACCCCCGCATGGATACCTTCGACGTGGCAATCGTTATCGGTGCCAACGACGTAGTTAACCCAGCGGCCCGCGAGATGGAAGGCAGCCCGATCTACGGTATGCCCGTCATCAACGTGGACATGGCACGCAACGTGTTCGTCATGAAGCGCTCTATGGCGTCGGGCTTTGCGGGTATCGACAACCCGCTGTTCTTCAAAGAGAACACTCGCATGCTGTTTGGCGATGCCAAGGAAATGCTGAGCAATATTATCAAAGCGTTCAGCTAATCCGGCTGGCCCTTCGGGCAAGCCAACGAAAAAGGGCGACTGCATGCAGTCGCCCTTTTTTATTGCCTGACATGAACTGCCGCGACTTAACTGGTCAGCCAGCGCCCTGCTCTCGCTCCAGCGCCTGCTGCAAGACCGGCAGAACCGCGTTCAGTGAATCACGCAACGACAGCAGCGTCTCCACCGGCAACGCGGTCTCTTCCAGCAACGCGGTGGGAATACAGGCACACTGATCTCGCAGCGCCAGACCACTCTCCGTCAGAGCCAGCATCACCTGTCGCTCATCGCCCTCACAGCGCTGACGACGAATCAATCCCAACTGTTCCAAACGCTTGAGAAGGGGCGTCAGGGTGTTGGTATTGAGAATCGCCCGACGACTGACCGTCTTCACCGGACAGGGTGCCTCTTCCCACAGAATCATCAGCACAATGTACTGGGGGTAAGTCAGGCCCAGCGGGTCGAGATGAGGTTTATACAAGCGTGTGAGCAATCGCGACGCGGCATACAGCGGAAAACATAGCTGATTATCGAGCTTCAGCACTTCCGAGGCAGGCAGTACCATATCGCCGTCCCCATCCCTCATGCGCTGAGCGCCGCCTCGATATCCGCCGCCAACTGTTCGGGCTTGGTCGTCGGCGCATAACGCTTGATCGGTTGCCCATCCTTACCCACCAAAAACTTGGTGAAGTTCCACTTCACGGCATTGGTCAAGGTACCCGGTGCGGCCTTTTTCAAATAGGCAAACAGCGGGTGTGTCCCTTTACCGTTAACCTCAATTTTTTCAGTGATGGGAAAGCTGACACCATAATTAATCAGGCACTCGCCCTGAATCGTTCCGGCATCGCCCGGTTCCTGATTGGCAAACTGATTACAGGGTGCGCCGATAATCACCAGGCCGCGATCGCGGTATTGCTCGTAGAGTGCCTGCAAGCCCTCATACTGCGGAGTCAGGCCGCACTTGCTGGCAGTATTCACCACCAGCACAACCTTGCCAGCGTAATCCGCCAGATTCATGGGTTTGCCCTGCAGGCTATTAATTTCAAAGTCGTACAACTGGCTCATCTGACGCTCTCCTCACTCAAATAATGATTGGACGGCCAAGCCAACTGCGGATGACTGACCCTGCCTTCACTGACTGTACGCTCAAAATAACAAACGCGATTATATCGTGCACGATATTTTTTAACGACTTCTCAAGTTTTCTGGCTACGCTGCCGATATAACAGGCAACTGATCATTCATCACAGGCAGGGCTTTCGCGGGCATGGTTATTATCAACCCCACCATCAGCACCCAGCCCGCGGCGTTGACACGTCCAGCGGGACCTGCGCCTGTGCTGCCGGCCGACCGGGTCCTTAATGCGGTGGTGTTAGGGGAGCGTGCTCAGCACCTCTATGAGCTGTCTTCCGGCTCATTGCGCATGATGGCGGAGAGTCAGACGCCACTGAGAGAAGGCGAGCAGTTGCAGCTGCGTGTTCTCGGCAAAGATGCACAACAGCGTCCACAACTGGAAATCCTCCAGCGCGGAACGCAGGATATTTCCCCTCAGCTACGCAACCGCTTACCCGAGCAGCTCAGCCTCAATCAATTGTCGGCCAGCCTTAACCAGATTCGCCAGGGCGAGAATCCCACACTGCGGCAATTGATAGCGCCCCTGCTCAGCAGCCTGCCCCGCCGTCAGCAGCTCAGCGACAGCGCAGGTCTGCAAAAAGCCCTGCACAACAGCGGTCAATCGCTGGAGGCTAAACTGGCCAGCGGCGAGGCTCCCAAAGGTGATATTAAAGCTGCCTTGCTGAAGCTGCTGGCTACCGTGCAGGCGCAGTCTCCACCGCCACCCAAGGCGGGACTGGCGCGCAGCTATGGTCCATCAAATACCCCGTCACCTTCCGTACACGCGGCAGGTTCTGCGCCTGCAGACATCGCAGCACCCGGTACGGCGTCGACGACCAAGCCCGCATCTGCGCCACAGCCGCAAACGGCGAGTACGGCTCCGGCCTACCAAGCACCACCCAAGCCCTTGGGGTTGCCGGGCGAACTGCAGCCGCAAGGGCGACTGCCGCCAAGCCCCCCAGAAATCGAGAGTACACTGCTCAGCCGTCTCGCCCACGATGTTAAGGGCGCCCTCGCCCGACAGGATGCCAACCAGCTGCTGGGCTTGCACAGCCGCGAACATGGGGGCAGCTACATGATCGAGTTGCCCGTTCGCGACCGCGATGGCATTGATGTCTGGCAGTTCCAGTTTCAACCACCCCGCACCGAGCGCGATCATAGTCACAACGAACGCGGCTCCCAGCATGACACTACCCAGACCGGGTGGACGCTCTCTCTGAGTTTCGATCTGCCGGGATTGGGCGCGATTACGGCAAGAGTGACGCAACAGGAAAAACAGCTGGGTATCCGCTTCGATGCGGTGCAATCCGACGCTCTTGAGCTGCTCCGGCAGCACACTCCAGAGCTACATCAACGCCTAGCGGAGAAGGGCATCGACGTTGCCGGTATCGACTGCCGACGTCGCAGTGCCCAAGCCTTAACGGAAAGCAGTTACTCGCTGTCAGCGCTGTTGAGGGATCAGGCATGAGCACGCAACACGGCAGCGTAGCGGTCTCTCTCCACTACGACGGCGAAAACGCCCCTACCGTCAGCGCCAAAGGGGAAGGCGATATTGCCCGGCGCATATTGGAAATTGCCAGCGCACACGATATTCCCATTTACCAGAATGCCGAGCTGCTGCAGTTTCTGAGCCGGGTTGATCTGGACGCCGAAATTCCGCCGGAGCTGTATGTGGCTGTGGCAGAGATTATCGCCTTTGCCTACCGTTTGAAGGACCGCGTGCCGGCAAGCTATTACTATCAGAACAGCGGGGAAACCGTGTACAGCCAAGATACCGCACAGTCTGCCACCGACGAAGATCTGCTCCGTCAGGGCGAAGACAACGAAGGCATGAATGGGGATTAATGCGTGCTGCGCACCGCTGCCAGCAGTTCGGCCTCGGAGCGACTGATACCACAGCGCTGTACCAATTCCTCGGTACCCAAGCCCTGATCCGCCAGACGAATGGCCTGTTGGTAGAAGCGCAGATCGCGTTTTTCACTGTCCAGCGCCTGTTGGCGGCTGCCGACCATTTCCAGATACTCTTCCAACGCCAGTACCCGCTCGCCCATCACCGTTAAGGCACTGCTTTGAGCTTCCAGTTTAGCCTGCTGGGCCGCCAGCTTTTCCTCCATCGCCAGCACCATCATTTCCGCTCGGGAACGACGGCTCTGCCACAGGTACAACAGCATCGCCAGCCCGGCAACACTGAGTAAGATACCCAGAATCGTCAGATCATCTAACTGACTGAACCATGCGAGAACTACACCTTGCTGCTCTGCCATTGTCCTGTTCCTGCATTCCCCGGCGCCGATCAGGCAGCCAGCCAATCCCCTAAACGCCCTTTCAGCCGCAATACTGCCTGACTGTGAATCTGGCAAACCCGCGACTCGCTCACTTCCAGCACCTCGCCAATCTCCTTGAGGTTCAAGCCCTGATCGTAGTACAGCGCCATCACCAGCTTCTCACGTTCAGGCAGTGCCTCAATCTGTGTGGCCAGCGCACGCTGAAGGCCTTCGTCCTCCAACTCCCGCAGCGGTGTATCGGCGCTGTCATCTTCGTCGCTGAACTCCATACCGCTGTCGCTGGCCTGCTCCAGGCTGACCAGACGCACCGCCGCGGTGTCGCTCAGCAAATCGTAGTAGTCATTGATATCAATGCCCATTTCCTCGGCAATTTCCGCGGCCTGCGCCTCGCGCCCCAAACGGGACTCGACGCGATTGACCGCCGCCGCCAACTCCCGAAGCTGGCGACTTACCGAACGGGGAGCCCAGGCACCCTGACGCATCTGGTCAATCATCGCGCCACGGATACGAATGCTCGCATAGGTTTCAAACCCCGCACCCTGCCCCGCACGGAAATTACTGGCCGCTTCCAACAGGCCAATCATCCCGGCCTGAATCAGATCATCCACCTCCACACTGGCAGGCAGGCGGCTGAGTAAATGGTAGGCAATGCGTTTAACCAGCGGCGCGTGGCGCGTCACCAGCTCGTCGCGGTTGCCTACCTGCACATCGAGGTAAGCAGCGTGACTCACACGGCAACTCCTTTCAGACTTTCCTGTTGCAGAAGACGATCAACAAAGAATTCAAGGTGACCGCTCGGCCCCTGAGGCATTGGCCATTTATCCACCGTCTCCGCCAATTTTCGGAACGCCAGCGACGCATCCGCCCCCGGATACAGCTCGCTCACTGCCTGCTGACGGGCATCGGCTTTAACCAGAAAGCGATCGCGGGGAATAAAGCCTGCATACTCCAGCGTAACGTCCAGGAAACGCTGGGCGACTTCGTTCAGGCGCTCGAAACCATCGCGGGCCTGATCCTGACTGTCGACCATATTGCGCAGAACTTTGAAACGCTTGATACCGGCATCACGGCTCATCACTTTGATCAGCGCATAGGCGTCTGCCATCGAGGTCAGCTCATCGGTGACAACGACCATGACGTAGTGACTGGCTTTACTGAAGGTAATCACACTGTCGGAAATACCGGCCGCGGTATCCACCACCATCACATCGTAATCATCATTGAGCGCGCTCAGCGCGCGGACAATGGCACCGTGCTGATCACTGCCCAGCTCCGCCATTTTCTTGATCCCCGACGCGGCGGGAATAATATCGATGCCACTGGGACCGGGCATCAGGATATCCTGGATATCGCAAGCACCCTCCAGCACATGAGACAAGTTCCACTTGGGCCGCAAGCCCAACATGATATCGACATTGGCCAGACCCAGGTCGGCATCCATCAGCAATACCCGCTTCTGGCGGCGAGCAAGCTGGCAGGCCAGATTCACCGAAACATTGGTTTTGCCAACGCCACCTTTACCACTGCTCACTGCGATCACTTTTACCGGGTTCATAGTCTTTCCTTATTTTTCATTGCCATCGCTGATCGACAGCTCCTGTTGACGCCCGCAGGCGTCAGGCCTGTACTCCCAACCGCTGCGCAGGCGCAGGGGTCGCTACCCGGGGAGCCGGGGTAAATCCGCGCGCCATACGCATGGCAATACTGACCAGCTTCGTGGCATCAGCAGGGCTCAGGTTTTGCGGCACCTTCGGCCCATTAGCACACCACACTGCGGGCAGGCGATGCTCAATCAGGTTCGACAGCAAGCCACCCAGACGCATGGCTTCATCGATACGGCTGATCACAGCGCCCTGCAAATCAAAGCGGCTGTAGGCGTCAATAATTTCACTTTGCACATAGGCTTCGACATCGGCCGGCAAGGTCAGATAGCACTGCAATCCCGGCATCACGCTCAACAGTTTTTCCATTTCGTTCAGGCCTTCGCGATCCCGAAACGACAGTCCCGACGTGTCCACCAGTACCAGCGCCTTTTTCTCCAGCAGGCGAAAGGTCCGCGCCGCTTCACTGATCGTGCCGGCGCCGTGAACCGGAATCTGCAGAATGCGGCCGTAAGCGCGCAGTTGATCCTGAGCGCCCACCCGCGCGCTGTCCGTGGTCAGCAGTGCGATATTGTCGCGACCGTGACGCATCACATGCTGGGCAGCCAGTTTGGCAATGGTGGTCGTCTTCCCCGCCCCTTGGGGGCCAAGCAGACAAATCGCGCCACGGCTCGGCGGGGGCGCCACCGGCAAGCGTCGGCTCAGGAGAATTTTCAGGGCTTCCCGCTGCACCGCCTCGCTTTGCTCCGGCGGCAATTCCCGCTGAAGTTGCTCGGCAATCCGCGGCTCAATATCCATGGCTTCCAGCAGACCATTACTGCCCTGATGGCGTGGTTGATCGGTGCTGAGCTGCTGCCAGTTGTGATCCTTGAGCTGTGACATCAGCATGGACTTCATTGCCGCCAGCTCCTGCTTCATCTCATGCAATTCGTCATTTTCAGACCACGCGAGCTGAGGACCTTTGCCAAAATTTTGGCGTGGCATCTCCGCCACCGGCGAAAGTTCAGTCTCGGAACGTTTTTCACGACGGGCCAACAAGGCCTCCAGCGCGGTATTTTCGCGGCTCTGAGCGGCATCTTGACGGACGGGAGCTACCGCGGCCTCGCCCTCTGGCTCGTCCCAGCTCACCACCAGCTCCACACCACCGGGCACAGACTGGCAATCGAGAATCACCGCATCTGGACCGTGGGCAGCGCGGATCATCCGCATCGCCTGTTCACTGTCTGCTGCCCGATATTTCTTTACGTTCATCTACTCCCGCTCCTGACGGGGCCCACTCAGGTCAACCGCCCCTGCTGGCCGATGGTCGACAGCAAACGAACCTCTTTACTGTCTGGCACTTCGTTGTAGGACAAGACATGCAGATTGGGCACACTGCGCCGCGTGAAGCGCGACAACCAGGCCCGAATCGACGGTGAAACCAATACCACCGCCGGCTGCCCTGCCAATTCCTGGCGGTTGCTGAACTCTGCCAGCTCCCGCTGAATCCGTTCGGCGATTCCCGGCTCCAATCCAATGGCGCCGTTGCCGCCTCGAACCATATCCTGCAACATCTGTTCCAGATCAGCATCGAGTGCCACGACCGGCAATTCTTCCTCTAAGCCATTGATTTCCTGAACAATCATTCGACCCAGCGAAACGCGAACCCCCTCCAAAAGATCGTCAGGATTTTTGCATCGCGGCGCCTGTTCCGCCAAAGATTCGGCGATCAGACGAATGCTGCGAATGGAAATATTTTCCTTCAGCAGGTTCTGCAGAACCTTCACCACCACGCTCAACGGCAGTTGTGCGGGCACCAGTGACTCCACCAATTTCGGGTCGGAGCTGGCCAGGCGATCCAGCAACTGCTGAACTTCCTCGTGGCCGAGCAGTTCGTGGGCGTGCTGTTTGATGACCTGACTGAGATGCGTGGCAATAACGGTACAGGGATCGACCACGGTGTAGCCCAGGGTCTGCGCCTGATCACGCTGACTGGGGTCGATCCAGATTGCATCCATGCCAAACGCCGGATCTTTCGTGGGCACACCCTGTAAGCCACCCTGCGCGCCGCCGGGATTAATCGCCAATTCCTTGCCGGCCTGCACTTCACCTTGGGCAACGCTGTCACCCAGCAACTGAATACGGTAGCTGCCGGGCGACAATTCAAGGTTGTCGCGGATATGAACGGACTGAACCAGAAAGCCCAGATCTTTTGACAGTTTCTTGCGCACCGCCGTGATTCGGCCGATCAACTCGCCTCCCTGATTGCGGTCGACCAGGGGAATCAGGCGGTAGCCCACTTCCAGGCTCACCACGTCCAACTGCGTGACCTCATCCCACTTCAGCTCGTTGCTCTCTGGGGCCGCAGGGACATCCGCCTCGGCAGTCTCGTCGTCATCAACCAGTTGCGGTTGTTTGGCATGCCGAGAGATCAACCAGCCACCCACGCCGCAGGCAGCCGCCAGCATCAAAAACACCAGGTTGGGCATGCCGGGGATAATACCGATCAATCCCAGCACGGCCGCCGACAGATACAAGACCTCCGGCTTGGCGGCCATCTGGCCGACCATCTGCTCGCCCATATTCTGCGGGCGCGAAATCCGTGTCACGATAATCGCCACCGCGGTCGACAGCAGCAGCGACGGAAGTTGCGCCACCAGACCGTCACCGATAGTCAGCAGAGTGTAGTTGTGCATGGCCTGCGAGAAACTGAGGTTGTGTTGTCCCACACCCACACCCAGGCCACCGATAACGTTAATAAACAGAATCAGGATCCCGGCAACGGCATCGCCGCGCACAAACTTGCTGGCACCGTCCATCGAACCGTAGAAGTCCGCCTCGGTGCGCACTTCCTCGCGGCGCCGGCTGGCCTCTTCCTGCGACAGAATCCCGGCGTTCAAATCCGAGTCAATGGCCATCTGCTTGCCGGGCATGGCATCCAGAGTAAAACGCGCCGTCACTTCCGATACCCGGCCTGCGCCCTTGGTAACCACCACAAAGTTGATGACCACCAGAATGACGAACACCACCATGCCCACCACATAGTTGCCGCCAATAACAAACTCGCCAAAGGATTCAATCACCTTGCCCGCGGCACCCGGGCCGGTATGCCCTTCCAGCAATACCACCCGAGTCGAGGCTACGTTCAGCGCCAGCCGCAGCAGCGTTGCCAACAGCAGAACCGTGGGAAACACCGAAAAGTCGATGGGCCGCTCAACGTAGATCACCGCCAGAATAATGATCAGCGATAAGGCGATGTTGAAGGTAAACAGCAAATCGAGCAGAAACGGCGGCATGGGGATGACCAGCATCGCGAGACAGGCCATCATCAGCGCCAGTACGCCGATGCCACTGCCCATCACATCCCGCATCCAGTTCGGCATTGTCATTGTCTGTGTTGCCATACGCGTATCTCTGCGTTAATCGACGCTGCTACAGCAGGTCTTTCAGGTAAATATCGTCAACGTCGGGTTCCGGCGCTTCCGGATAATCGCCACCTACCGCCTGCCAGCTGCGCAGCTGGTAGACGTAAGTCAAAATCTGCGCCACCGCCAGATACAGACCGGCGGGGATCTCATCGTCCAGCTCAACACTGGCAAAAATCGCCCGCGCCAGACGCGGCGATTCGACAATGGTCACGGCGTTGTCGCTTGCCAGCTCGCGAATCCGCGCCGCAATCTGATCAGCGCCCTTGGCGACCAGCACTGGTGCCTTGGAGCGGGCTTCGTCGTAGCGTAGCGCGACCGCGAAGTGTGTGGGGTTGGTAATGACCACATCCGCCGTAGGCACTTTCTCCATCATGCGCCGACGCGCAGCGGCCTGCTGCATCTCCCGCAGCTTGGCTTTGACTTCCGGGCGACCGTCCGACTCCTTGTGTTCGTCACGCACTTCCTGACGCGTCATGCGCAGCTCTTTTTTGTAGTTCCACATCTGCCAGGGCACGTCGATGGCAGCAATGACCACCAGCGGCAAACTCACGATCAAGAAAAACCACACCAACAGCGCACTGCTGTTGACGATGGCCTCTTTGGGATCTTCCAGTCCCAGGCCAAGAATGTCGTTCGCCATGCCTTCTAGCAGGAAAAAGGCGGCCAGCCCGATAAAGCTCATCTTGGCGATAGACTTGAACAGTTCGCCGAGGCTGCGTACCGAAAACAGCTTGGCGACGCCTTTGATCGGGTCCAGGCGCTCAAACTTGAAACTGAGATTAAAGGTCCAGCCACCGAGCACCACATTCGCAATAATTGCTGCCGCAAGCGTTGCCAGCATTAGCGGCCAGATGCTCATCAATCCGTTCACCAACAGCGCGAAAAACTGGCCGGGTAAGCGCTCGGCATCGCTCAACAGAAAATCGGGAGACAGACTGCCGCGCATGACGCCCTGCATCTGTTCAGCCACGTAGCTGCCGCTGACAATCAGCATCAACGCACCGGCCATGGTCACCATCATCGTGGCCAGTTCTTTGGAGCGCGGCACCTGCCCTTTTTTACGGGCGTCGGCCAGCTTCTTGGCGGAGGCCTCTTCGGTACGTTCTTGACCGTCCTGATTCTCTGCCATCTCAGCCTCCCAGGAAGACCGCCGTCTGCTCGAAAGCGCGGTTCAGCAGGCGGCTGAGTACCGGCAGCAGATTCGGAATCAGTTGATCAACAATCAGATAGCCCATCAGCATCGCCAGCGGGAAACCCACGGCAAACAGGTTGAGCGTTGGCGCGGCGCGGCTGATGACCCCGACCGCCACCTGTACCACCAGCAAAGCGATGATGGCGGGAATCGACACCCGAATCGCACCGGCAAACAGCTCTGCACCCCAGGCCACGACACTGTCGATAGCTGCGGGCTCAACGCTGCGGCTGGCGCTTGGCCAGAGTTCAAAACTGCGGGCCATCAGCTTGATGAATTCCAGATGCCCCCCCATTGCGACAAACAGCAACATGCAGATAATCAGCAAGTACTGCGATAACACCGGCACCTGCACACCGCGCTGGGGATCCACCATCATGGCAAAGCCGAGTCCCATGCCGTTGGCGATCAACTGGCCGGCCAGCACAATGGCGTCGAACACCAGCTGCACGATAAAGCCAATACACAGGCCAATCAGCAGCTCATTGGCGAGCAGCAGCATGCCCTCCAGACTGATAATGTTGACCGCCGGCGGCGTGGGCAGCAGCGGCAGCAAAATGACGCAGAGCACCACACTGAACAGAATTTTGGCACGGGCGGGAATGTAGGAGGCGCTGAACAGCGGCGCGGTCAACATGGCGCCACTGATCCGGGCAAAGGGCAGCCACACGGCCGCCAGCCAGGACAGTATTTGCGCCTCATTCACCGCAATCATGCTGCGCCTCAGCCCACCAGCAAGGGAATCATTTCAAACAGGCTGCGGGTGTAGTCCAGCAGATGCCGCAGCATCCACGGCCCGGTCAGCCCCAGCACCGCCACCAGTACCACCAGCTTGGGAATAAAGCTGAGGGTCATATCCTGAATCTGCGTGGCCGCCTGAAACATACCGATCAGCAGGCCCGCCGCCAGCGCTGACAGCAGCAGTGGCGCCGCCAACAGCACGGTGATATTCATGCCCTGTCTGCCGAGTTCGATGACGGTATCCGGTGTCATAGGCGCCTCATCGATAGAAGCTGGCGGCCAGCGAGCCCATCATCAGGCCCCAACCATCCACCAGCACAAACAACATGATTTTGAAGGGCAGCGAGATCATCATCGGCGACAACATCATCATCCCCATCGACATCAGCACGCTCGCCACCACCAGATCGATCACCACAAAGGGAATGAACACCAGAAAGCCGATCTGGAAAGCGGTCTTTAATTCGCTGGTGAGAAACGAAGCCATCAGTACCGAGAACGGCACGTCTTCCGGCTTTTGGTAAGCCGCGTGACCAGCGATCTCCGCAAAACGGGCGATGTCATCTTCGCGGGTCTGGCTCAGCATAAAGGCACGGAACGGTTCAAAGCCGGTGGTCATCGCCTCCTGGAAGGTCATTTCCTCGGCGATATACGGCGCGACCGCCTGGGTGTAAGCCTGCTCGCCAATCGGGTACATCACGAACAGGGTTAGGAACAATGACAGGCTCAGCAGCACCTGATTAGAGGGCGTCTGCCCAGTGCCCAGCGCCTGACGCAGAATCGACAGCACAATCATGATTCGGGTAAATGCCGTCATCCCCAGCAACAAGGCAGGCAGCAGGGTCAACGCCGTCATAATCGCCAGCAACTGCAGCGACACGCTGTACTCCTGACCACCAGCAGCATTGGCCGCAGAACTCACTGCGGGTAACGACAGCGGGTCGGCGGCCAACGCACCCAGGGGCATCAGACACAGCAGCGGCAGCAGGCCGCGCAGTATACTCATGGCTGTGCCTCCTCGCCTTTGCCGGCCAGACGCTTCTTCAGCAGAGCGGCAAAATCACCCGTAGCGACGATCGTCTGTTCAGGTAAGGCTTCCGCATCCCAGCGATGCAGGGTTTGCATTGAAGCCGGCGTGCATCCCACCAACAGGCGCTCCTCGCCCACCTGCAGCACCAGCAGTTTTTCCTTCATACCCAGGGGGATCTGCGATACCACCGCCACACCCGCCTGCTGGGGGCGCTGAAGGCCGCGCAGGCGGCGCAAAAACCACAGGCCGGCAAACAGCAGCGCGGCCATCAGCAACAGGCTGCCCAGCATGCCGATCACATCATCGCCAGCGCCCACCGGCAGCGCCGCCACGGCTTGCTCTGCCGATACCGCGTTAGCGGCTGGCTCCTGCGCTATTGCCAGCAAGGGCGATAGCGCCAGTGCGCACAGAGAATGACGCCACATCAGGCATCAACCTCTTCGTCCTGCCCCACCACCTCGGTGAGCATGATGCCGAATTTCTCCTTCACCACGACCACCTCACCGCGGGCGACGAGTGTGCCGTTAACCAGTACGTCCAGCGGCGTACCCGCTGCACGATCCAGCTCAATAATGGCGCCCTGATTCAGCGCCTTGATGTCGCGAATACTCATGCGGGTGCGACCGACTTCCACGGATACATCCACATTCACGTCGAGAATTTTGTCCAGATTCAAATCATTCGCCATGGGGTTTACGACTCCTGTTTCGGTCGGCTGCGACCTGCCGAACCGGTAAGCTGAACGGCCAACTGGCCCTGATGACTGCCAAAACGTCCTTTCAACAGAGGCTGCTCGCCAACACACAGCAGCACCTCATCGGCACTGGGCAGGGGAATAACATCACCGCGACGCAGATTCGCCACGCGGCTGAGGCTGAGGCGGGTTTTCGCCAATTGCGCCACCAGGTCGAGAGGCACTTCGTCTATGCGTTCAACCAGGCGACTGCGCCATTCTTCACTTGCGGGTTTTTTGTTACTGGGCTTGGTGGTGTCGGGCAGGCTGTCGCGTACCGCGTCAATCGCGCTCCAGGGCACAACCGACCACAGGCCGCCTTTGAAATCGCCGATATCCACCAGAAAGCGGGTGGCCACCAGCGAGTCCGCGTCGGTAAAGCCTTCCAGCAGACGGGGATCAGTAGACTGACTCTCAATGGCCGGGGCGGTTTTCATGACCGATTTCCAGGCCAGGGCAATGTCCGGCAGCAATGCGGACACCAGAATGTCCATAAAGCTGAGCTCCGACGCCGAAAACTGCTCGCGCGCGGCATCGGCGGCGCCGCCATAGCCACCGAAGTAACGGTCAACGAGGTTGAACACCAGCTCCGATTCAAAGGCAATCATCAGATTGCTGCTGAGCGGCATTCCCGAAATCAATGAAATACTGCAGGGCGCGGGCAGCGTGCCTTGCAGCTCGTCGAATTTCATGACCGTAATGCGGTCAGTGGTCAGCCCTTCCACACTGCTAACAAATTCCCGCAGCCGGGTCGAGGCCGCACTGGCAAACTGCGACTGAATCAACGACAGGGTAGGAATCAAGCGCTGTACGGCGTAATCCTGACGGGCGAGGTTATACTTGCCAGAGCTTTGCGAGCTCTGCTCCTCAGCCATCAGCGCTTCGAGTTCTTCCGGATCAAGTAGGCCAGCCATACTGTCGCCTCACTGCATCACAAACTTGGTGAAATACACTTCCTCGACACCACCTTTCTTACCGGTCTCTTTTTCGAGCACGGCGTTAATGGTGTCGACAACGCGCTGCTGAATAAGCTGGCGCCCTTCGATACTGTTGATCTGGTCTTTGGTCAGGCTGCTGAACATCATGATCAGCTCGTGCCGGATCATGACCTGATAGTCATCCACTTGCGAAATGACGCCGTCCTCCCGGCTCATCACCTCGATATCCACCTGCAGAAACCGAGTGCCACGCTCATTCAAGAGATTCACCACGAACGATGGATCAAGACTCATGATCTGTGGCTTGGGCAACACTTCCGCCGCCGCTTTGCTTTCAGCTGCGTCAGCAGCCGGTTCGCTGCCCTTCAGGAAAAACCAGGTACCTCCTGCGGTCGCCAGCAACAGCACTACAACCAAGCCAATGAGGACAAATTTGTTTTTAAACATATGCATAAGGCCTTTTACGTTCGGCACCCGAGCGCCAAATTTCTTGCAGAAACCTGCTTTTCAAGCACTATTTTGCAAGGCCTGTGCCATATGATTTATTTTATATTTTTCAGATAGTTACGAAATATTTTCCGCTTCTCGCCAATAATTTGGCAGGGGGAATTCGCGCAATACAAGGTGGGATAACAGATACGAAAAAGGCGCCAGAAGGCGCCTCAAGAAGGTCGGAAATTCTCTGCTCATGCGTAGGCGTCGAGGGTCCCGTCGGTATTATTGCGCGGGGTCGGCGCGGCGCTTCCGCCCTCGCCGTCATGCGGGGTATCCGCGGCCGTGTGAAGTTGTGCAAAACCGCTGCCGGAACGGCCCGACGACTGCTGGCTCTGTTGCTGCGCCTGCTGTTGTGAGGCCTCTCCCCAACTCGGTTGATGACTCACTTTCACCTCTTCCAGACGCATGCCTTGCTGCTCCATGGCGTGATTCAAGCGCGGCAGCATTTTCTCTATCAAGTCACAGGTGTCCTGATGCTGGGTCTGGAACTGCACCGCCGCCTTATCGCCCTGCATGTTCAACTGCACTTGAATACCGCCCAGCTCTTCGGGATTCAGTTTCAGTGTGGCGTTCTGAACACCGTTACCGGCCATCCAGTGAATCCGCGCGCCCACGGCCTCACTCCAGGCCGGGTCATCAACCGCGTGCTGACTGATGCTTAACTGCAGGGTGGGGCTCCGACTGTCCGCGGCGCCACTGCGGGCGGCAGTCAGTCGACCGAGATCCGCAATGTCATTAGCCGTGCGCTCCACACCCTCGGCGGTCGCCTCACCCTTCGTCGCAGCGATCGTCGCCGCGAACTCACCGCGCGCGGCTTCCACAGCCAATGGCTGGCTGCGAGAAGCGGTCTGCAGTCCTGTTGCCCGATCCTCAGCCGACTCGGCGGCATTCGCCAGTTCGGCGTCACCCGCTTGCGTGGCGTTCAGAGCCACCGCAGCAACGGTGGGTTTTGTGGCAACAGCATCGTCATTGCCGACGGCAGCTTCCCCGCCAGACAGTTGTCGCCAGCCAAACAGCGCAGCGGCCACGCCACCGATTGCCGCCTGTGCCTCATCCATCTCCTGCACGTCGGCATCGGAAGAGGCCGGCAGCAACTTGCCGTCGGGCGGCAAGATCGTGCCTGCGATGTCTGCCGCGTCCAGCTCTTCTGCCAGGGCCTCAAGATCGAGTTCGCCGTCGCTACCCTGCTGCATCAATTCTCCCAGCACCGCGGGGAGTTCACCGCCGTCGCCGGCAGCCAACAGCTGTTGCAACAGCGCCTGCTGGTTGGCCAGCAAATCCCCAAACGGCAGTAAACCTGCGGGGTTGCCGCCATTCAAGGGCGTCACACTGCCACGCGCTGCGGCAGGACTTTGGGGCTGGGCACTGCTTACGTTACTGATCGGGCTGCTCATAATACGATCCTGTAAGACGGGGTTCACCAGCGCCACACGGCTGTCGTGCGGCCTCATGCTGGCGGCAAATATTCATGCTCTCAGGCACTACCTCTCAGGCACGACTCAGCAAACACTGTGCCATTCAAGAAAGGGCTTAGCTCAGGCCCTGCTGCTGGCGGCGCTGCCAGACAAAGCGCTGGCTGCTCAATTCATCGCTGACCGACTGCTCACGGCGAGCTTCATCGCGACGTTCGTCGGCCCGATAACGCTCGATAAGTTGATCCATGCTGCGACTGTGCTGGCGGGCTTTCATCCACTCCTGGCGGATTTTCCGTAACTGCTCCCGGCAGCGCTCCACCGAATCGGACTGTTGGCGAATCGCCAGGGACAGACGAGAGAGAAAGGCGCGACTTTCCTGCAAACGCTTCACGTCACACAGGCTGTCAGCCGCGGCGCGACGGTACTCCTCGTAATACTGCTTGAGTTCGTCGAGTTTCTGGCTCTGGGTCTCATACTGCTGCTGAACGGCCGCATAGCGCGTCGCCTCTTCCTGCTCCTGGCGATCTGCCAGCGCCTGAACCGGTTGCATACGCTGTGATTTTTTTTCCGTACTCACCGTTATCCTCCGTTGACGCCAGCCGCTAAGGCCGCGTCAAATTTCATTCAATCGAGTTCGACTGCTTCGCCTTCCAGCAACAGACTCAGCTTGTCCAGCGAGGCATCAAAGCCGTCAGACTCGTCGTAGGCCTGCTGCAGAAACGCCTGAATCTTCGGCCACAACGCTATCGCTTCGTCCACTCGGGCATCACTGCCTCGCTGGTAGGCGCCAATGGTCACCAAGTCGCGGTTCTGCTGATACAGCGACACCAGTTGTCGCAGTCGCCTGACCAGTTGCTGATGTCCCTTATCGGTAATGTCATTCATCGCCCGGCTGACCGAGCGCTCGATATCTATTGCCGGGTAGTGGCCCGCATCGGCGAGACTTCGCGACAGCACAATATGGCCATCGAGAATCGCCCGCGCCGCGTCGACAATCGGGTCGTTCTGATCGTCCCCTTCCGCCAGCACGGTATAAAACGCGGTGATCGAACCGCCGCCTTCTTCGCCGTTCCCGGCCCGCTCCACCAGCGCCGGCAGCCTCGCAAACACCGAGGGCGGGTAACCTTTGGTGGCAGGCGGTTCGCCTGTCGCCAGCGCGATCTCACGTTGAGCCTGCGCGAAGCGGGTCAGTGAATCCATCAGTAATAACACCTGCTGGCCCTGGTCCCGGAAGTACTCCGCCACGGCGCTGGCCAGCCACGCAGCGCGCATCCGCATCAACGGCGGCTGATCCGCCGGTGTAGCGATCACCACCGCATGGCGCATATCGTCGCCACCGAGAATATTGTCGATAAAGTCTTTGACCTCGCGGCCGCGCTCGCCAATCAGAGCAACCACCACCACATCGGCCTTGGTATAGCGCGTCATCATGCCCAGCAGGACACTCTTACCGACGCCACTGCCGGCAAACAGTCCGAGCCGCTGACCCTGACCCACGGTCAGCAACGCGTTGATCGCACGAACGCCGACATCGAGCGGTTCCCGGATGGGACGGCGCGACAGCGGGTTCAGGGGAGCACCGTTCAAGGGGCGGTAATCGTCGGTGCGCAAGGGGCCACGGTTATCCAGCGGCTGGCCGGCGGCATCGATCACGCGGCCCAGCAGGGCCTCGCCCACCGGCACGCTGGATCCCTTGCCGATAGGCCGAACTCTGGCGTGGGGCATGACACCGCGCAGCTCGCCGGTCGGCATCAGCAAAATACAATCACTGGCGAAACCCACAACCTCGGTTTCCAGCCAGTCACCGTCAATGGTTTCCACTTCGCAGTAGGCGCCGATCGCCGCCTTGCAGCCCTCGGCTTCGAGCAAGGTGCCTACAATGCGACGCAACTGACCTTCGGCGGGCACCGGCGGTTCGGCGGCACGTCGGGCGACCTGCTCACTACGCTGCTGGAGCCGCGAGACCAGATGCCTGCGAGGATTAAATTCCGTGTTCTGGGGCATCCGCCGACTCCTGCGAGGAGGCCAACAGGCGGGCCAGTCGCGTTTCCAGGCGATGATCCACCTGAGACTGGGCATTTCTGATCAGGCTGCCGCCGCGCTGAATATCCGGGTCTTCATGCAGCGTCCAGGCGGGGTCCAGCGGTTCATCCTGCTCGGCCACCTGCCGCAGCAGCGCAGCATCCTCGGGATTCAGGTGCAGGTCGATCCGTCCCTCAGCCACGGGCAACAGCTTCACCGCGTCGTGCAGACGGCTGCGCAACCACTCCGGGTCGGCAGTCAATTCGCGCCCCAACAGGGCCTTCGCCACGGCACAGGCCAACACCTCAAGCTGTTCTGCAACCTCCCCCTCCAGCCAGGCCATGGGCTGACGCAGGGCGGCAATCGCCAACTGCAACTGCTGACTCTGCTGAGCCAGCAATGCCTGTGCGTCGGCTTCACCTTTGGCAAAACCCTGCTGCCGGGCTTCTTCACGCAGGGCGTCGAGTTCACTCTCCAACAGGGGATCGTCTGCTACACGCTCCACATCGCGCTCAGGGGTTTGATCAAAACGCGTCAGCGACCCATCACCGACGGGGCGGGATGTCCCCATACCGGGCGGCTGCCATGCGCGCGGGGACTCGTCCACCGCGTCGGCGCTGTCCTGCGGCGGGTGGCCCAAGTCTCGCGGCGTGAAGACATGAAATCCCTGCGTCATTGGCAATGCTCCCGTCGCCGCGCCTTAGATGTAGTCGTCGCCACCACGACCGAGGTCAATCTGGCCACTTTCGGCAAGACTGCGGGCAATGGTAAGAATCTCTTTCTGGGCCTGCTCGACCTCGCTGATCTTAATCGGGCCGCGAGCATCCATATCGTCCAGCAGCATTTCGCGGGCACGCTTGGACATGTTCCTCAGGATCTTTTCTTTGACTTCTTCCCCGGCCCCCTTCAATGCAATGGGCAGCAGATCGGAAGAGACCTCACGCAGCAGCTGTTGAATGCCCTTATCACTGATACTGATAAGGTTGCTGAACACGAACATCAGGTCCTGAATTCGCGCAGAGAGTTCTTCATTGTTTTTAGCGAGACTTTCCAGGATGCGGCCTTCTGCATCGCCCCCAAGACCCTTGATCAAGCCAGCCGCAGTGGCTGCACCATCAATCTTACGGTTTTTCAGCTTGGCGCTCACCGACAGCTTTTTCTTGAGAATGCCCTGCAACTGGCTCATCGCCGTATCGGGAATGGTCTTCATGTTCGCGATGCGATAGACCACATCGTTCTGCTGCACCTCGGGCAGCTTCGCCAACACTTTGGCGGCCTGCTCCGGCTCGAGGTGGGCAAGCGTAATAGCGATCATCTGGGGATGCTCATCTTTGAGCATCTGTGCCAGTGCTTCGGGCTCCACCCAACGCAGCTCTTCCATCTCCTGTCCCGGCTGGTCACCCAGTACCCGTCGCGCCAGGCTGCCACCGGCCTGCTCGCCCAGCGCCGTGGTAAAGACCTTGCGCACGTAGGATTGCACGCCCACGGCCAGTGAATTTTCTGACTGCGCACTGTGCTGGAAATCCTGCACCACCGCCATCGCGCGGCTGTTATCGACACGTTTGATACCCGCCATAGCAGTACCGATACGCTCGACATCCTCGGGGGCAACGTGCTGCAGCACTTTGGCGGCGTGGGTTTCTCCCATCATCAACAGCAGCAGTGCTGCCTTTTCACAGCCAGGGATACTGGCGACCGCGGCGTCGCTGCGTTCTGCGTTATCCATTGTCTTCTGTCACCCACTTGTTGACGACTTGTGCGACGCGGCGAGGATCTTCCTCAACCATGCCGCGCACATCACTGAGCTGCTGCTCAAATCCCGGCCTGGAACGACCTCCCCCTTGGGGCGCGCCCAGCGCCGCTACCGGCGGCTGCTGATATTCACCGCTCATCGCGCGGTCGATATCGCCTTGGGCATGCCCCGCTTCAAGGGCAGCCGGGCGATGGCTGTGCAGCAGGCTGCGCATACCGGGACGCAGCACCGCAAACACAATCACGATCACCGCGACGCCAATCAGCAACTGCTTGATCAGGTTGGCAAACCAGGGCTGTTCCCAGATCGCCGGCTCAACCGTCTGTTCGTCAAACAGGGCTTCATCGCGGAAGTCCGCCGCCATCACCGTCACCCGGTCACCGCGATCCTGCTCAAAGCCGACGGCGTCTTTAACCAACAGCGTCATGCGCTCGATTTCCGGGTTACTCATCGGCTCGATAACCACTTCACCGCTTTCATTCACCCGGCGGTGGTTATCCACCAGCACCGCCACCGACAGTTTATTGACGCGGCCGCTGGGGTTGTTGCTGTGAGCCAAGACCCGTTCGATCTCATAGTTGCGAATGACCGAGCGATTGCCTAACGCCGCACTCTCCTCGTTGTCCTGCTGAGCCTGTGCACCCGGAGGCTGGTTACTCAACGCCCCCGGTACTCCTCTGGCGGCCGCGCCACCGTCTGCCTGCACCTGCTCGTTTATCTGTTCACTTCTCACCACCTGGCGATCCGGATTCCAGCTCTCGCGGCTTTCCTGCTCGCTGGAGAAATCGACATCGGCCGACACCGTCACCCGAACCCGGCCCGAGCCCGCGATCGGACTGATAAGCTCGGCAATACGATCCTCGTAGGCCTGCTCAATGCGGCGGCGGTAATTGAACTGACGGTCGCTAAGTTCAAGTTGATCATCCTCGCGGTGAGTCTCGCTGAGCTGTCGCCCCTGCTGATCAACGACCGTCACGTTCTCCGCCTGCAGATCGCCAATGCTGCCCGCGACCAGATTGACGATTGCCGAGACGTTCTGTTTCGACACATCCCGTCCCGGGTAGATGTCCAGCATAATCGACGCACTTGAGGGCTTGCGATCCCGTACAAATACGGACTGCTTGGGAATCGCCAGGTGCACACGGGCTCGGCGAACCTGCTGCAGACTCTCTATGGTGCTGGCCAGTTCCTGCTCCAGCGCATAGTGATACTTCTTGGATTGCATGAACTCACTGACACCAAAGCCCTGCTCCTGCTCAAGCATGGCCATGCCGGAGCCATCGCGCTCCAGGCCCTGACCGGCGAGCCGGATGCGGGCATCGTGTAGCTGCTCGGCCGGCACCAAAATCGCACCGGTGCTGTCCTGAATCCGGTAGGGAATTTGCGAAGCATTTAAGGCATCGACGACCGCTGACGCGCGCTCGGGCGGCAAGGAGGTATACAGCGTTCGGTAATCGCTGCCCTGAGACCACATCACAGCGGCGACGCCGACAGCAACGCTGGCGGCAATGCCCACCAAAATCAGCAACTGGCGCAGCACGTCATTTTTTGCAGCGCTGGCCAGCAAAGTATTTACAGACACTGCGCGGGTTTCAGCCATGACAGATTGCCTCACTCAGAATCGGAAAGCCCTGCTTCACATCGACATCCTCATCACTTCCTGATAGGCGTCCACCAGCTTGTTGCGCACTTCCACGGCGGCTTTAAATGACACCTGCGCCTTTTGCATATTCACCATCACTTCAGTGATGCTCACATTCGGATCGCCGCGCTCAAAGGCCGTAGTCAGTTCACTGGCATTCTTCTGGCTGGCATTCACCCCATCCAGCGACTGCTGCAGTAACTGGGAGAAATCGACCCGCGGCGTGGATTCCAGCGCCGTCGACGAGCCGACGTCCTCCATCGACGGCAGCGGGCTCTGCTCACGCAGGGCGCGAATCTGTTGGAGGATCGAGTCCACTTTCATATCCGACATAACGCTCTCCCCTTAGCCTTGCAGGCAGCTTTGTTCACGCATCCGCGCCAGCTTGTAGCGCAGTGTGCGAGGACTGATGCCGAGCAGTTCGGCGGCTTCTTTCTTCGAGCGCCCCTGACGTAAGGCCGCCTGGATACGCTGACTTTCCTGGTCTCGCATAAAGCCTTCCAGCGGTGCCGCTTCTGCCGACACCGGTGCCGAGAACAGTTGCATACCCTGCTCAAACTGAATGTCGACATCGTCGATTCGCGGCGCGGCGCGCAGAATCAGCGCACGCTGGATCACGTTATCGAGTTCACGAACATTGCCGGGCCAGGGGTAGCTGAGCAGTTTGTCGGCGGCAGCGGAGCTGAGCACACTGGCTCCGTCGCTGACCGACTCGTCGCGCTCAAGAAAGTGAATGGCCAATGGCAGAATATCGTCGCGACGCTCACGCAGCGGCGCCAGACAAAGGGGGAATACATTGAGGCGATAGAACAGGTCTTCACGAAAATCGCCATCGTTAACGGCCTGTCTCAGATCGCGGTTAGTCGTTGCCAGTACACGAACATCCAGCTTGATACTGCGGCGGCTGCCCAAGCGTTCAATTTCTTTTTCCTGCAGGACACGCAGCAGCTTGGCTTGCAAGCCGATATCCATTTCGGAGATTTCATCCAGCAGCAAGGTACCGCCCTGTGCCTGCTCAAACTTACCGGCGTGACTGTTCACCGCTCCGGTGAAGGCCCCCTTCTCATAGCCGAAAAGCATGGCTTCCAGCATATTCTCGGGAATCGCTGCGCAGTTCAGCGCCACAAACGGGCCGTCTGCACGGCGCGATTGCTGATGGATATAGCGGGCATACACTTCTTTACCCACACCGCTTTCTCCACAAATCAGTACAGTGGCATCGGTGGCCGCTACCCGGGAGGCCAGCGTTTTCAGTGCACACGACGCGCGGTCTTCGGCGATCAGGCTCATTGCGACTTACCTCCGCGCAATGCCGTTGAGCGCAGTAGACGCTGTTGTTGCTGCAACTGTTTTCTGGCCAGCACCAACTCTCTCTGGCAGCGATTCATTATCGCCACATCCAACGTTACGCTAGCGGAGTTAGAAAGAAGTATATCAGCCATTGTTAACAACCTTTTGTCACTGTTACGACCTTCAATGCAACCGTCGTACCAATATATTTTTTATAATAAATTCAATAACTTAATTAATAAAAAAACGGGTAATGACAAACTTTTGGCGGCTGTTTTTAAACAAAATAGTCAGGCATAAAAAATGCGGCATAAGCCGCATGGTTAGAAAAAATGAATCTGCTAGCTGAAATCAGATTGGGACAAGGCCATTCAAGCCATACCGAGTTTCTTCATTTTCTCGGCCAGCGTCGTCCGCTGCAGGCCAAGCAATTGTGCGGCCCGGGTAATAACACCGCCCTCACGCTCTAGCGCCTGACTGATATATTGCTGCTCCAATTCCTGCAGCAGCGATTTCAGGTCCACACCGTCTGCGGGCAGACTGGCTGGCGCAAGGCTGGCCTCCTCTGTGCTGTCATCGTCAAATTCGCGGTCCAGCAGCACGGCCATCAGTGCGTCCTGATCCTCACGGCCCGATGACTCGCTGTCGTCATCGACAACCAGTTCGAAACGGTATTTCGCGGGAAGGTCTTTAACACCGATACGCTGCCCGCCGTGGGTGATCGACAGGCGCTCGATGAGGTTTTCGAGTTCACGAACGTTACCCGGCCAGCCGTAACGCTGCAAGGCCCGCAGGGCATTGGGAGACAGATTCGGCGGCGTCATGCCCCGCTCTTTCAAGCGTGCTGAAAAGCCGCCAACCAGCATTTCGATATCTTCGGGATGCTCGCGCAGGGAAGGCACTTCGATAGGAAAGACATCGAGACGAAAAAACAGGTCCTGGCGAAAACTGCCTTCGTCCACCATGTCCTCAAGGTTGCGGTGGGTCGCAGCCAGAATACGCACATTGCAACGGCGGGTTTCATTGCTGCCGACACGTTCGTAGCAACGTTCCTGAAGGACGCGCAGCAGTTTGACCTGCATCGGCAGGCTCATGTCACCGATCTCGTCGAGAAACAGCGTACCGCTCTCAGCCATTTCAAAACGGCCTTTGCGCGTTGCCACCGCACCGGTGAACGCGCCTTTTTCGTGGCCGAACAACTCGCTTTCCAGCAGATCAGCCGGAATAGCACCGCAGTTCACCGGAATAAAGGGATTGCCAGCGCGGTCGGAGTACTCGTGAATTTTTCGGGCAACGACTTCCTTGCCGCTCCCAGACTCGCCGCGAATCAACACCAGAGTGTCGAAGCTGGCGACCTGCTGAATCAGTACATCCAGTGCCCGCATTTTGCGTGAGCAGGGGGCCATACCCATGACTGATTCGCCTTCCTTTGACCGCATCGCATTGCTCATTTTGTTTATACTTTCGTCACTTGAGAGGACTTCCCACTCTCTCCCCAAGACCCCTGCAAGGCAAAGCCTTGGCAGCCCCACGACAATCATCAAGCGTGGAATCATTCTGAGAGATCAGCCCATGGCTTGTTAATACGTAGAATCGCTGAGCAGCGTTCGGTATTACCGGCCTGCACAGGGAGGGATGAGAAGAACGGGCAAGCGGGATGCCTGCCCTGATGTCGACGGACTACGCGTGACGGAGATAACTACCCAGATTCTCGGCGTTGCGACGCTGCTGAGCATTGCTGTCGACCATGGCACCGCGCTGGCGATGCAGCAACTCGGTTACCCGGTCATCAATCTTCAGTATTTCTTCGATCACAGCGGAAACCAGTCCCGCTTCAGCCGGTGGACAGTCAACCGCAAAGAACTGGTCCATCGCCAGACGTCGCGTCTGCTGCATGGGCAGGGCCGCTGACCAGTCGCCCTGCGAAGCGCTGTCACAGATGCGCTCGCTCAGCGTCAGCAGCTCGCGAAGCTGCTGCTGACGGGGCGTGAGCAACTCGGCGTTTTTCAGCGCGGCTACATCCATCTCTTTCACCATTTACATTACCGCTTCAGCATGGCTTTCGCGGGCACGTTCCAGCGCATCAACACCGCGCAAGGTGTCGGGAATCGCATCCCAGGCTTCCTTCAGTTCCTGCAGCAGTGCCGCAACCTCTTCCAGTGCCGCATCGTCGTTGTTGATATTGGCCAGCAATAGCCGACGGTTCATGTAGTCATAGAGATTCTCAAGGTTTTCACACAGGGGATTTTCCACACTGTGATCGATGCTCATACGCAGTCCATCGATAATGGAGATGACCCTGCTGATCGTCGTCGACTTCTGGGCAATTTCCCGGCGCTGCATTTGGCCGCGAGCCACAGCGATACGATCCAGCGCACCATCCATCAGCAATTGAATGAGCCGGTGAGGGCTGGCGGCGTCGACCTGCGTCTGCGTTCCGACACTGGCGTAGGCCTGGCTGACACGACCTGCTGAATAGCTCATGATGAATCCTCTTTTTGTCGATGGTTACTTTATATATCGACGCTGTTCTGTATAGCTTTAGCTGTGTTTTTAACGCTTTCGCTGCGGAATCTACTTACCTGTTCCGCCAGCCTTATTTGTCGCTTTTCACCATGCCCGGCAGGTTCGCCAACTGCTCGGTGAGGAAATCGCCCGTGGTACTGAGTTCGCCCAACAGCGTATCCAGGGCGTTAAACTGCGTGGTATAGCGCGCCTCAATCGCGGCGATGCGCCGATCTAGCGCTTCCCGCTGCGATGTAATTCTGTCGATCTGGGTGTTGTAGCCCTCGGTGCGGATATCAATAATCCCGCCCGCCTCGGTGTAGCGGTTCAGTAGCGTGTCGAGACGCACCGCGTAGCCATCCTCACTGGAGAAAATATCGGCAACGGCGGAGAAATTATCGGCAATGGCGTCGGTGAGCAGCTCGTCGTCTATTTCCAGCACCGAGTTGTCGCCGGTGCGAATGCCCAACTGGGCCAGCGAGTTAAAATCGCCGCTCAGACCATCAACGACATTACCCATTTCGCTACGCAGGCTGAAGGCAATCTGCCTGACTGTCGCATCGCCCTGCAGCAGCCCGGCAGTGTTCGCCTCCGGATCATAGGCAGTCAAATCATTCAGCGTTGCATTCAGACTGTTGTAAGCGGTTACAAAGCCTTCAACGGCCTTCTTCACCGAGCTGGTATTCAGACTGACATCTAGGGTGAAATTTTCGCCGGGCTTGGCCTTGCTCAGGTTCAGGGTAAGCCCCTCAATCATGCCCTCGACGGTCAAATTCGCGCTGGTTTGGGTAAAGCCATCCACAATAACGATGGAATCGAGCGCCTCGACTTTTTCGGTCATCGGATTGCTCGCCGCATTGGGGTCGAAGCTCAACTGACTGAGATCGCCAGTGTCCCCCGCTCCGGTGCTGACGCTGACGGCGATGGCGTTACCGGCGCCGCTCTCATCACTGGTCAGCACCAGCCGCGCGCCGTCCTGGTCGGTAACGATGCTGGCAGTCACGCCGACATTATCGTCGGCCTCATTAATGGCATTTCGAATGCTCTCCAGCGAATCCTCGCCCGTCAGCACGTCGAGACTGAAGCTTTCACCGTTAACGGTAATGGTCAGCTGGCCGGTGCCCACCGAGGTCTGGGCATCGGTGTAGCCCGCAGAAGCGATTTTGTGTCGGCTTGCCAACTGTTCAACGCTGACCTCGTGACTGCCGGCAGCGGCTTGCGTATCGGCCGTGGCAGTAAATCCGGCATCGCTTTCTACCGAGACCTTGCGACCGCTGAATGTCTCGGGATCTTGGAGGGTTTCAAGCTTGCTCTGAAAGTTTTCCAGCGCTGACTTCAGTGCGCCAAAGGCGGAGACTTTTGACTCGGCCAGATAAGCCTTGGAGTTCAGGCGATTTTCGGCAGGCGCACGCTCTGCGGCCACAAGCTGCTCGACAATGCTGCCGATATTCAGCCCGGACCCGATGCCTGTAGAGATTATCGGCGCCATTTCATTTTCCGCCCTTTCATATGTCTCACCGTCCAGTCCCTGCAACGGCTCTCAAGCGCTGTGTTTATCGCCTGTTCAAACCGGCAAACACCGCTGATTTTCAACAAAGAGAGCAAGCTCCATGCCACGGCATGACGCCTACGCTTCCGCCTGAATCAGACTGCCGGTTCCCTCGATAAACGTCCGAGTGATCTGCAGCAGTTCTTCCGGCGGAATTTGCCGGATCACCTCGCCGGACTCGGCATGAATGACCTTGAGTATGGTTCTGCCCGTCGTCTCATCCACCGAGAACTCTAGGTCTCGCTCACGGTCACGCAGTATTTCGTTAAGCTTCGCCACCGCCTGTTCGGTTTTCTCGATGCGGTCGGCGGGGTCAAATTCGGCAACCAGTGCCTTGGCAATCCGGCTGACTTCTTCCTGTGCCACGGCATCGTCGTTCTGCATCGGCACCGATGAGGCCTTGGCCGATATCGGCAATTCCTCTCCA
The DNA here is from genome assembly GCF_984394615.1 of Spongiibacter sp. Lineage (NCBI taxonomy): Bacteria > Pseudomonadati > Pseudomonadota > Gammaproteobacteria > Cellvibrionales > Spongiibacteraceae > Spongiibacter > Spongiibacter sp. The sequence goes on from NZ_CFHTQA010000014.1 coordinate 41,000, forward strand.
GAGGAAGGCAAACTCTTGCCACTTGCCTGGGTGACCGGAACGCGGGTCGGCAGAGAAGCACTTTTTACGCTAAGACTGTTATCCATAAACATTCACCTTCTCACCCCATTTTCGTAGACCAGCAGCAAAAGGGCCTATTGGCCCTTGCTACTGATGACTCTCTGTTTGGGCCGAGGTGCCCGCCCCGAGGGGCGGACGGGTTCCGGCTTACTGCAGCAGGCTGAGTGCCGCCTGGGGCAGAGAGTTGGCCTGGGCCAGAATTGCAGTACCTGCCTGTTGGAGGATCTGCGCCTTGGTCAGGTTAGCCGTCTCAGCAGCAAAGTCCGCGTCGAGAATCCGACCCCGCGATGCAGACAGGTTCTCAGAGATGGTCTGCAGGTTGGTGATGGTGGATTCGAAGCGGTTCTGTACCGCACCGAAGTCGCTGCGCATGTCACTCACGCTGGTCAGCGCAGAATCAATGCGGCGCAGCATGTCGTTGGAGCTATCGACAGTCAGTACGTTGACGGCGGTCAGGTCACCGGATGCCGCGGCATCGCTCAGACCCAGTGTCGCTTCTAGGCCACCGCTGAAGGCAATCGCTTCAGAGGCGCGGATGGTCAGGGTGCCGTCATCGTTCAACTCAGCGCTGCCGTTGTTGCCCAGTGCCGTGTTGATGGCATCCACCAAGTCCTGGGTCGAGGTGTAGGTACCGTCAGCCACATCTACCGCGTCAGCGTCGCCGATCGCAATGCTGAGGTCACCCGCTACCGTGACACCGCCTACGACAGCCGCGACCGCATCTTCACCATCAGTACCGGTTACCGCCGGGAAGGAGGTGACGATGCTGTCAATGGCGTTGTTATCGGCATCTGCGTTGAAGTTCGCAACAGACACTTCAGTACCGGTGCCAGTCAGGGCGCTGGTGATGGTGACGTCGTTGCCGTCATTGCTCACCACAAAGTCTGCACCCAGAGCCGTGCCCAGATCCGTCACCAAGGCGTCGATGCCACCGGCACCGGAGTAGTCAGCACTCAGGGTAACGCCAGTAGTCGTGGTGCCATCGGTCACATCGAAGCTGACCGTGTCGCTGCTGAAGTCCTCCAGCAGAGGAGAGGCATCAAACACACCAGAGCCCGAGGTTGCAGCAACCGCATCGGAGCTAGCCATGATCGCTGTCAGGTCAGAAGAAGTCGCCGCGGTGGTAGCACCCAGTGAGTCCAGACGCATGCTGTTTTGCAGATCCAGACTGATGGTCTCGCCCACATTCGCGCCTACTTGGAAGACAGCGCTGCCGAAGGAGCCATCAAGAATCTTGCGACCGTTGAAGGAAGTCTGGTTGGCAATCCGGTCGATCTCGGCCAGACGCTGCTGAACTTCTGCATCCAGTGCTGCGCGGTCGGAATCAGAGTAAGTCGCGTTGGCAGACTGCACCGCCAGTTCGCGAATACGCTGCAGGTTGTTGGTCATTTCGTCCAGCGCCGCTTCACCGGTTTGCGCCAGTGAGATACCGTCGTTGGCGTTGCGAACTGCCTGGTTCAGACCGTTGATCTGAGTGGTAAAGCGAGTGGTGATGGCCATGCCGGCAGCATCATCTTTCGCGCTGTTGATACGCAGACCTGTAGACAGGCGCTGCAGTGAGGTGTTCAGGGTTTCCTGTGAGCGCTGCAGGTTACGCTGGGCGTTCAACGAGGCAACATTGGTGTTGATGCTAAGTGCCATGGTGAATCTCCTTCCACTGTGTCATTCGCTAAAGGCGCTGGCCTTTTTTCAAGCTTCAGCCGAAATGGCCGAGGTTTGCTTTCACCCCATATAACGGCATGACCATGGAGAACTTTACGAATAATTTTGCGCTCTACGGGTAATTACCTAAACAAGCCTGTAAACCGCGAAGCAATGGCCCGCTGCGGGGCCAGAAGATGCAAAAACGCCCGCGGCGAGGCGGGCGTTAACAGCGGAAAGAATGTCGTTACAGATAGTTGAACAAGGATAAGCCCTGAACTTTGGCAAACGCCTGCTGGGCGGCCTGCAAACCCAGTTGTTGTTGCTGGAAACGCGAGATGGCTTCAGCGTAGTCGAGGTCGGTAATGCTCCCCAGATTTTCCTCCACCTGAAGAGCAATATTCTCGTTCACGTCTTTTTGACGCTCCAGCGCCTGCATCCGTGTACCGCTCTCCGATTGCCGGGCAATCAGCCTGTCCAATGCCTGATCGATATTCACCAGGGCACTGTTAATATCGCTGGTCTGCTGGGCGCGCTGTGCAGCGCCGGTTCGCGGCTGCATCAGCGTGTCGCGTAACTGGGCAACCATGCTGAACACATCTTCGGCTTCACTGGGGCGCAGTGAAAACTGATCGCCAGCCGCGGGCGTCCCGTCCACGGTTACCATCATGCCGTTGACGTTAATACTGCCACCGCTCTGATAGGCACCGCCTCCAATCACCACACCACTGGCATCGCGCAGCTCATAGTCACTGGCGCTGGTGAAGACGATGTCAACCGCGTCGCCATTGAACGCGGCGATATCGGTAATCGCTCCAGCGTCAATCACTGCATCGCCGGTATTGCTGTCCGCCGCGCGGGTTTGAAAATGGCCATTGCCATTCACCACGCCCATAAACACCTCTGAGCCCGGGCTGGTGTCGGCCAACTGCCGGTTTGTGCCCACCTGCAGCATGCGCTGTCCGTCATCGCCGTTGTAGGTCACCGACCCATTGGTCAGCGTGAATGCCTGCACATCCTGCTGGTAACCGGCAAAAATCGAGCGCCCTTCCGCATCCCGGGTATTGGCAATAGTGAGCAAGGCATCGAGCTGCTGATCCAGCTCACGGGATATCGCCAGCCGCGTTTCATTGGTCTGCGTCGCGTTGTTGGCCTCCAGTGCACGCTCACGCACCTGCTGGAGGATCTGTACACTCTCGCTCAACGCCGATTCCTCCAATCGCAGGCGACTGTCGAGCAGATTGACATTGGTCTGAAACTGGTCGGTCTTGGCCAGCGCCCGCTGCAACTCCAGACTGCGCACTGCGCCAACGGGGTCATCAGAAGGGCTGAGTAGCCGCTTGCCGGTGGAAAGCTGATTCTGGGTTTCCAGCAGTTTGCCCTGCTGATCGAGCATGCCGCTGATTGCCGCGCTGTATATCTGTGCCGTCGAAATTCTCACTGCCGCACTCCCCAAAACCTGGATGGATTAGCTGATCGCACCGATCAGGCTTTGAAACAGTTGATTGGCCACACTGGCCGCTTGCGCCGCCGCCTGATAGGCCTGTTGAAACTTGAGCAGGTTGGACGCCTCTTCATCGAGGTTGACGCCGGAGATTGACTCGACCGTCGCCTGCGCCTGTGTCAGCAGATTCTGCTGTGCATCGCGATTCAGTTCCGCACTGCGGGTAGCCACGGCGATATCACCGACCAGACCACTGACGGCATCCTTCACGCTGGCGCTGCCGCCACTGAGAATTCCCAGACTCTCGACATCTGCCATCGCCAGCATATTGCGGTTATCGCCGCTGGCGCCGGTGTTTTCGGTAATGCTGAAAACATCGCCGGCGGCGGGCGTGCCGGTAATGGTGACGGTGTTGCCATTGATGGTGATGGCTTCGCCCGGCGCATAGCTGTAACTGCCCGCGCCATTAATACTGTAGGTGGAGGCGTCGAGAAAGCTGATGCTGACCGCATCCGTTAAATTGGGGTGATTCGGATCGACAACGAGCGTTTCTGAAATCGACGCCGAGCCGGTATTGGCCGAGCTCGCACCGCTGCGCGTGGCCGCGGCGGCGGCGAGTTGCGCCGGATCACTCATGACCACCGTCAAATTGGCCGAGGCCGACTCCGTGGGCTTGACCAAGAAGCGGTCGCCGGCGACGACCGATCCCGAGAGACTGATGCTGACACCGTCAATCACAAAGGGGTCGGCTGCCGTTCCACTGCCCGTCCAGTTACTGAGCGACTGCCCTGTTCCGGCATCGTTGAACTGCCAGTTCGTGCCATCAAAACGCATGGCAATATTGCGCCCGTCCAGCGCGGATACATCATTGAGGCTGGCAGCGATCGTCGCGTCACCGTCGTTGGTGGTCGCGGCAATCGCCGTGGGCGCGGGCTGGGCGAAGATTGCCGAACCGCGCTGGCCGTAGAGATCCAGTCCCGCCGCATTCTGGTCATTCAGCGAGCTGGCCACCGCCGAGGCGATGCGTCCCAGCTCATTGCGGGTATCGCTCAGCAAGCCATCGCGGAAACTCAGCGACGCGCCCAGACTGCCGCCGTTAATCACATCGCTGATAATGCCGGTTTCGCTGGTGCTGGTAGAGACCTCCAGCCGGTCGGCCTCAAAGGCACTGCGCACCGTGTGCAGGCTATTACTCTTCTCGCCGAGCACCAGTGATTGCCCATTGCCGATAAAGACGTTCACCGAGCCATCGTCCTGCTCAACGGTAGAAATATTCACCAACTCATTGAGTTTGAGCAGCGCCTGGTCCCGCTGGTCCAGCAAATCACCGGGTACGCTGCCAAATTTCCCCTGCGCCTCGGCAATACTGCTGTTGATCTTGGCGACTTGTCCTGCCAGATCATTGATATCGTTAACGCTGGCCTGAATACGGTTGTTGATATCGGTATCCAGCGTATCCAACTGAGAGGCAAACTGCGAAAAGCGACCGCTCAGGCTTTCCGCTTCCGACAGCAGCAACTGGCGGGCAGAAAGAGACGCGGGGTCGTTCGCCAGATTCTGTACGCTGTCGTAAAAGTCCGAGAGCGCGGCACTGAGTCCGAGCTCCGAATCTGACAGGGTGTTATCGAGCTGGCTGGCCAACTGATAATAGTTGTCGAGCTGACTGAAGGCACCACTGGCACTGCGCAACTGCTGACCGGCAAATTCGTCGTAGACCCGGCGCACATCGCTCAGCGTGACGCCGGAGCCAATCGACAGGTCGCCCATCTGCTGAGGCACCCGCGTGGCAAAATCCACCCGCTGGCGGCTGTAGCCTTCGGTGTCGGCATTGGCAATATTATGACTGGTCGTCGCCAGTGCTCGCTGGTACGACGTCAGCGCCGACAGGGCATTGCCAAGCATGTCTGCCATGATGCGCTCCTCACTCTACAGAATCAGTATCGGCCACAGGCCGTAAATCTTTAGTCGTGCCCATCGTCAGTTGCTGGCGCAGGGCCGCCCCCGACTCGCTCAGCGCGCTGTCATCCGCGCCGCCCTGCCCGGCCGGGCTGAGCTGGCGAACAATGGTATCGGCCAGACCAATACCCCCCTGCGCGGCCAGCGACACCGCCAACTGTTTGTCGTGCATGTCCTGATACATGTCGCGACCACTGTCTTCAAACAGACCGCCATCGGGCACCGCGTCGCGCATGCTTTTCAGCATCATCTGCAAGAAGATGCCCTCGAACTGACGCGCTACCGGCTCAATGGCGTCTTCACTGTTCTGCTGGGCATCGAGCCGCAGCTTCGCCAGCCCGGAGAAATCGTGGTAGTTGGCGGCTTTGCTGACGTCCATCAGATCACCACCAGTTCGGCGCGCAGGGCACCGGCTTGATTGAGCGCTTGCAGAATCGCCACCAGATCACCGGGGGCTGCCCCCACCTGATTGATGGCTTTGACAATCTCTTCCAGCGTCACACCGGCATCGAGCAGGAACATCCGCGAACCGCTCTCGGTCACATCGATACTCGATTCCTGCGCCGCCACCGTCTGTCCTGCCGCAAAGGCATTGGGCTGACTGATATCCACCCGCTCGGTCACCGACACAGTCAAACTGCCGTGGGTCACGGCAGTGGGCATCACTCTGACGTTGCCGCCGATCACAATGGTGCCGGTGCGTGAATTGACCACAACCCTTGCGCGCCCTTCAGCGGGCTCGATTTCCAGCTCTTCCAGCATTGAGATAAAGGTCACTCGGCGATCCGCTTGCGGCGGCCCAAGCACTTTCACGCTGGTAGGGTCCATGGCACTGGCGGTGCCGGCACCGAAAAATTCATTAATTTTCTGCGACAGGCGATGCGCAGTGGTGAAGTCGGGAGACTTCAGGTTGAGAATAATCTCGCCGTTGCTGGCCATCGCACTGGGCGCCGCGCGCTCGATAATCGCGCCGTTGGGAATGCGGCCTGCGCTGGGGATATTCACCGTCACCCGCGAGCCATCTTTGCCCTCCACACCCAGACCACTGACCAGCAGGCTGCCCTGAGCGATCGCATAGACCTGTCCATCGGCCCCCATCAGAGGCGCCATCAACAGGCTCCCGCCACGCAGGCTGGCGGCATTACCGATAGACGAGACCGTGACGTCGATCGTCTGGCCGGGCTTGGCAAAGGCCGGCAGACGCGCATGTACGGTCACCGCGGCCACGTTTTTGAGCTGAGGGTTAACGTTATCTGGCACTTTTACGCCAAAGCCGGTGAGCATATTGCGAATACTCTGGATGGTGAACGGCGCCTGACTGGTCTGGTCACCGGTGCCACTGAGGCCGACCACCAGGCCGTAGCCCACGAGCTGGTTGTCGCGTACGCCGGACACATCCACCAAGTCCTTCACCCGGTCGCCCCAGGCCGCCGGTGCCAGCAGTGACAGCGCCAACAGCGCTGCACTCAGAGGTTTACACAGAGAAATTCGCATCATGATGATGTCCTCAGAATGGCGACAGCACAGACTGGAACAGACGTCCCAGCCAGCCCATGCTGTTGGCGTCAGCCAGCGCGCCCTTGCCGCTGTAGGTAATGCGGGCATCGGCGACTTTGTAGGAGGCCACCGAGTTATCGGCAGCAATATCTTCGGGGCGCACAATGCCTTGAATGCGGATAAATTCGTCGCCCTGATTGATGGTCACCCATTTCTCGCCACGGACCCGCAAGCTGCCGTTACGCAGCACTTCCGACACGGTCACAGTGATGGAGCCGGTCAGGCTGTTGCTCTGACTGCTGCTGCCCTGCCCGGCAAAATCCTGATCGCTGCTGACGCCGGTATCGAGCACCGGCACGCCATTGTGAGTGACACCCCGCCCCAACAGGGTGACGGTCGGCACCGAGATATTGCTCTCTTTGGCCGTGCTGGTATTGGACTGTTTGGTGGCGTCGGTTTTTTCCGACAGGATAATGGTGATCACATCCCCCACCTGCCGCGCGCGGCGGTCGAGGAACAGGCTCATGCCGTAACCGGCCTGATAAATAGAGCCGGGGTTTTCATTCACGCCCACCTGCTGCGGTGGCAACTGTGATTCCCAGGCCTGAGCATCACGCTCGGGAGCCTGCGCGCAGGCAGCCAGCCAGGCGCAACACAGCAGGGTCATCAGTAAGCGTATCGGGCGCATCATCATGGCTCTACCCCGGTTACAGGTTGTTGTTGACGTACTGCATCATTTGATCGCTGGTGGAGATCGCCTTGGAGTTCATCTCGTAGGCGCGCTGGGTCTCGATCATGTTCACCAGCTCTTCCACCACATTGACGTTGGACGATTCCAGCGAGCCCTGAGTAATGGTGCCCAGACCGCTCAAACCGGGAGTGCCGGTTTGCGGCGCGCCACTGGAGGCCGACTCAATGTAGAGGTTTTCACCCCGCGCCTGCAGACCGGCGGGGTTAATGAAATCGGCCAGTTGGAAGCTGCCTAGCTGTATCACACTGGCATCACCGGCCAGGGTCGCCGAGACCACACCGTCGTTGCCCACAGTAATGCTTTGCGTGCCCTGGGGAACGGTAATCCCCGGCTCCACCACATAACCGCTGTTGGTCACGATCTGGCCCTGATCATCGAGCTGGAAGGAACCGTCGCGGGTGTAGGCCAGCGTGCCGTCAGGCATCTGTACCTGAAAGAAGCCCTTGCCGTTCACCGCCATATCCAGATTACTGTTGGTTTGGGTCATCGTTCCCTGATTGAAAATCTTCTCGGTCGAAACCACCCGCACCCCGGTACCCACCTGCATACCGCTGGGCAGACGCGTTTGCTGGGACGACTGACCACCCACCTGACGGTGGTTCTGGTACAGCAGATCTTCGAAGGAGGCGCGGTCGCGCTTGAACCCGGTGGTATTGGCATTTGCCAGGTTGTTGCTGACTACCTGCATGCGGGTGTTCTGCGCATCCAGTCCGGTTTTTGCTACCCAAAGAGATGAGTTCATGTGCTAATCCTCGTTATTCCACTCGCATCAGGCGCGCGCCGGTTTCCGACACGGTGTTGGCGGTGCTCATCACCTTCACCTGCATTTCGTAACGTCGTGCCAGTTCAATCATGGTGACCATGGCGTCGACCGTATTCACATTGGAGCCTTCCAGGCTGCCAGAGCGCACCCGCACATCGGCATCAGCGGGCGGCGTGGCGCCGTCTTCAGTGCGAATCAGCCCGTCCTCCCCCTTGCGCAGCTGCGCGGGGTCGGCACTGACCAGGCGAATGCGATCCACAATAATTGACGACTCCGGTCCCAGCCCTTTCGGAACCACGGACACCGTGCCATCGCTGCCGATGGTCAGGCTGTCATGCTCGGGAACCGCCAGCGGACCACCGTCGCCCATCACTGGCTGTCCGGCACCGTTGATCAATTGTCCGTCGGCCGTCAGGTGCAGGTCGCCGCGGCGGCTCAGGGCTTCACCGCCCTGAGCGTCCTGCACTACAAACCAGCCCTCTCCCTGAATCGCCACGTCCAGCGAACGACCGGTGCTCATAATGCTGCCCTCGCTGAAATCACTCAGCTTGGCATCAAGCACGGCATTCACCCGCGTGGCCTGCCCCGGCCCTTCGATGGGCTGGGACATCAGGGCGTGGAAGTCGGCACGAAAACCCGCCGTGCTCGCGTTTGCCAGATTATTGGCATTCGCGGTCTGCGCCATCTCGGTGTGCTTCGCAGCGGTCATGCCGAGATACAGTAAGCGGTCCATATGGGCCTCCTTCCTATCTGCCAGTCAGTGCTTAGCGGATATTGATGATGGCCTGGGTCACCGCATCAGCGGTGGAGATCATCTGTGTATTTGCCTGGAAGTTACGCTGCGCGGTGATCATTTCCACCAGCTGCTCAGTCAGATCGACGTTGGAGCTTTCCAGCGCACCCGCCTGCAACAGGCCGAAGTTAGAGCTTCCGGGCTCGCCCACACGCGGACTGCCAGAGCTGAAGGTCTCAGCCCATGAGGTATCACCCTGTTGCTGCAGGCCGTTGGGGTTGGAGAAGTTGGCCAGCGCCACCTTACCCAGCTCGGCTGACTGGCCGTTGGTAAAGCGTGCCGACACGACGCCGGAGGCATCCACTTCTATACCCGTCAGTCGACCGGTAGTGAAACCGTCCTGCTGCAGGGTATTCACCCCGAACTCATTGCCGTATTGGGTCGAGTTGTTGTAATCAAAGGTCAACTGAATGTCCGCAGAGCCGGTCGTGGTCGCATAGGCCGGATAGCCGACTGTGCCGGAGGCCGGGCTCACCAGTTCCCCGGTATCGCTGAACGTCAGAGTGTTGGCACCACCCACCGCGTTATCATCCACGTACAGATGTTGCTGCCAGGTATTGGCGGCCGCATCTTTCACGAAGTACAGGGTGGCGGTGTGAGAGGTACCCAGCGAGTCGTAAACCGTCATCGAGGTGGCGTGGTTGTAGCTGGTCGCCACGGAGGGATCAAACGGTGTCGACGTCGGCAGCGGCGCATCGCCGGGCAGGTTCACACCGATATCCGCCTTGGTACTGGCTTTGGGCGCATTCTCGGTAATCTGAAGTTGCAGATCCGTCATTGAGCCGGTCGCAAAAGAGCCATTGGACGTCGGCGGAAACACCTGCAGGCGCTCATTGTTGTTGTTCACCACATAGCCCTCGCGGTCAACACTGAACGCGCCGGAGCGGGTGTAGGTCACACCACTGTTGCCCTTCATGGTGAAGAAGCCCTCGCCACTGATCGCCAGGTCGAGGTTGTTGTCGGTAAAGTCGATATTACCCTGGGAGAACTGCTGAACGATGGTGTTCAGGCGCACCCCGGCACCCGGCGTGGTTTTGGTCACGTCGTTGTTGGCGGTGGCATAGACATCCGCAAACGACGCGCGCGAGCTTTTAAACCCCGTGGTGTTAACGTTGGCAATATTGTTAGCGGTCACCTCCAGATGCGCCGACGCGGCGTTCAATCCACTCAATGCAATTTTAAAGCTCATCGTATTACTCCTGCTGCGATCTTTCGCGGGCTAGTACCGGCGCCGTGGCGCTCAGCGAATTTGTTGTACCTCAGACAGCGCGAAGCTGCCCAAACCATCAATATTCAATGCGGGAACGCCATAGGCCAGGCTCACGCTTTCCACCGGACTGCGGACTTGCGTCGCTATTGCCTCGACCGAGCCGCCGTTCATGAACTGGGCTCGAATCTCGTAGTTACCGGGCGGCAGACGCTCGCCATTCAAACCTTCACCGTTCCATTCAAACTCGACATCACCGGCGGACTGGGGACCCAGCGCCAGCTTCGCCAGCACTTCTCCAGAGGGTGCCAGTACCTCGACATCAACCGCCGACGTGCTGCTGGGAAGGGTGAGACGACCGCTGACCCCACCCTCGTCGGGCAACACCACCACGTCGGAATCAACCAGCACGTCTTTGCCGATCAGCGACGAGGCATCCAGCATTTGCGTGCTGTACATCGAGCTGGTCAGCGCGGCCAGATTGCTGTTCATTTCACTGATGCCGCTCACCGAGGTGAGCTGCGCCATCTGGCTGATGAACTGGGTATTGTCGGTGGGATTGAAGGGGTCCTGATTCTGCAGCTGCTCCATCATCAGCTTGAGGAAATCATCCTGCCCCAGCGAGCTGGCGTCGGAGCGAGTGTTACTGTTGCTGCTGTAGGCCGTGGTGCTGGTGCCATTCGCCTGCAGGCTTGCCAGGGCATTGTTACTTAAGGTCATCGCAATAACTCCTACTCTTTGCCAAGCTGCAATGCCCGCAGCGTCAGGGTCTTAACCGTTGAAAACACTTCGGCATTGTTCTGGTAGGAGCGCGATGCCGACATCATGTTCGCCATCTCCTCTACCGTATTCACGTTTGAGCCGTAGACATAACCATCGGCATCGGCCAGCGGATTGCCGGGCTCGTAGCGCTTGGGAATGGCCGCGTCGCTCTCCACAATGCCTGCCACTTCAACCCCCGCTGCATTGCGTTGGGCATCAAGCACGGTGGAAAACACCGTCTGCCGCGCGCGGTAAGCTTGGTCGGCACTGCTGGCAATCGTGTCGGCATTCGCGAGATTGCTGGCCGTGGTATTGAGCCGCAGCATCTGGGCATTCATTGCCCGCGCAGCAACATCCAGCGGATTAGCCATGGCTTACTGCCCTCCCGACAACACCGACTTCATGCCGGCAAAACGACTGCTGAGAAAACTCATAGTGGCTTGATAGCGCAGGGTGTTATCAGCAAACGCGGTTTGCTCGACACTTTCCTCTACGGTATTGCCATCCAGGGACGGTTGCTGCGGGACGCGGTACATCACCTCGGCCGTGCCGCTACCCGCCGTCGCGCTGTTGGCAATATGGGCGCCATTACTCAGGCTCAGCGACAGCTGTTGCCCCGCACTGACCTCGCCCATTGCCTGTTTGAAATCGATATCCCTTGCCTTGTATCCGGGGGTATCCGCATTGGCGATATTGTTGGCCAGCAACTCCATGCGCTGCTGGCGCAGCATCAGCGCTTGCTGATGAACACCGAGAGCTTTGTCGAAATTGATTGCCATATTTTTTTACCGTTTCCTGCTAAAGGTTTTCGCGTTGTGGCCGTTAGATGTGTAGAGAATGTTTCTAACGACACGCCTTATCTCCGCTTTGCCCTTCCCAACGCAAACGCCGTGCCATATTTTTTTATTGTTATTTTTCAAATAGATAACGAAAAACGACACTGCCAGCGCCAGATTTCCGGCAAGGCTTTGCCGCCTTTTCCGAAAGGAACCGGCAAGACTTTGGCAGCGACCGGCAATCGCGTTTTCTCACCACTGGCACGCCACTTGCTCAATCCCTGTTAGAAGACGGTCTGACGCCAATTTTTTGGCGGGCGCCACAGGCGGGAAACGAAGCAGAGAATAAGGAGGGCAGACGATGACGACATGGCATAAAGCAGTGCTGATGCTGTGCACTGCCCTGCTTATTGGTCCGCCAGTATCGGCGAGCACCAGTGGCATCGAGTCAGCGCAACGGATCAGCGATACCGCGCGACAGTACATTGCCAAGCGCCATCCCTGGCAGTCGCAAACCACCCGCGTCAGTGTCGGCAAGCTGGACCCGCGGACTCGTCTGCCGCGATGCAGTCAGGCGCTGGAAGCTTTTTTACCGCCAGGCGCCCAGATTCGCCGACGTACCACCGTCGGGGTTCGCTGCAGTGGCCAACAGCCGTGGAAAATCTACCTGCCGGTTACCGTCGCGGCCTATGCCAAGGTCATGGTGAGCAAACGCCCCATCGCGCCCGGTGAGACCGTCACGCCCGCGGATGTAAGCTGGGTGGAGCGGGAAGTATCGACGCTCTCTTACGGCTACCTGCGCTCGCTGCAGCAGCCGGGTGGCATGCGCAGCCGACGCAGCATTGCTCAAGGTGCCGTGATTACCGCCAATATGCTGGAAGCCGGTACGCTGATCAGCAAAGGCCAGCAGGTCACTTTGCGCAGCGACAGCGGAGCGATTTCGGTCAGCATGCGTGGCCTGGCACTGGAAGACGGCGCCGTGGGCTCGCTGATCAAAGTCCGAAACCTGAGCTCGGGCAAGCAGCTGGAAGGCCGTGTGGAAAACGCCAACACGGTAATACTGAAATAGTTCTAAAGTTTTTTCGGTCGCTGCCGTTAGAGAGGTAAGGCAGCGTCAACGCCACAGACAGAAAGGATGAGGAATCAACATGGTCGAACGCATTAATGGCAGCCCGGTAGGCCAGCCGCGTCGGATCGACAGCGGCAATGCCAGCCAGAAAGCCGAAGACAGCAAAGACGTCACGACGTCGGCGAACCCTGCCTCAAGCGCTGAAACCAGCCTGCTGGAACGCGCTCGTGCGGGCATTGAAGCCAGCGACGGCGTGGATCGCCAGAAGGTCGAAGCGATTAAAACCGCGATTCGCAACGGTGAATTCAGCATCGATGCCGATCAGGTCGCCCGCGCCTTTATTGACCTGGAACTGCAAACCAACCCGGCGTAATGGTGATGAGCGATCTTCAACAGGAACTGCTCAGTCACAGCCAGCGCTTTGAAGCCCTGCTGCAGGAAGAGCTGGACACCCTGCGTAATGGCGGCGACGCCGATCGCCTGCGCGAACTGGCAGAGCAAAAGATGGATTGCAGCCAGAGTCTGGAGAACCTCGACCGCTATCGTCGCCAACAGCCAGACAGCCCCGCGCCCGACAGCGAGGTACTGGAGAGCCTGCGACGCTGCCGCGATCTGAATGAGCGCATCGGGCATTTGCTGGAGCGGCGGGCAGACTACAATGAACAGGCCATGCAGGTTCTCGGTCTCAGTACCGTTCCACTGCGAACCTACGACGCCGAAGGACGTCGCGGCGCCAATGCGTACAGCCGCAACCTCGGCGAGGCTTAGAACAGACTCAGCTGACTGGCCTCGTCCTCCTCCGCAAACCTGACACCGACCCCCATTAATCGCACCGGGCTTTCGAGTCTCGCCCAAGCTTCCTGCATCAGCGGCGCGTAACAGGCCGTGTCCAGCCCCTGTGGCAAGCGCCGATCGACCGTGGTAATGCGAAACTCCCGGCTTTTCATCTTTACGAAAGCACCGACTATCGGCAGCCCCGTCACCTGTCCCAGCCGTTTCTGGAGTTCCTCGATCAACTGCACCAACGCCGCATCGGCCTCGGCCCCCGGCACCACGTCAGTGGCAAAAGTACGCTCGACACTCAGTGACTTGCGACGGCGTTCAGGCTTAACCTGGCGCTGATCCTCGCCGCGCGCGTAGCCATAAAGCTGACGCCCAAAGCGCCCGAAGCGTTCTACCAATGCCAGCTCCGACCACGCCTGTAACTGCTCACAGCTTTCGATACCAAGTGCCGACATTTTGGCGGCCATGACTTTACCCACACCGTGGATTTTGGACACCGGCAAATCGCGAACAAACGCCGCGACCTGGTCGGGCCGAATCACCGTCAGACCATCGGGTTTCTGCCAGTCACTGGCAATTTTGGCGAGAAACTTGTTCGGCGCCACACCGGCGGAAATGCCAATGCCCACTTCGGTTTTCACCTCGTGGCGGATCGCTTCGGCGATACGGCTGGCACTGCCCTGAAAATGCGGTGACTCACTCACGTCCAGGTAGGCTTCATCCAGCGACATGGGTTCAATGCAATCGCTGTAGCGCTCAAAAATCTCCCGTACCTGCATGGCTACCGCTTTGTACTTCGCCATGTTCGGCGGCATCAAAATCAAATCGGGGCAACGCTGCACAGCAACTGCCGTGGGCAAGGCCGAGTGCACACCGTAGGCGCGGGCTTCATAGTTACAGGTTGCGATCACCCCTCGACGCGAGGACGCCCCGCCGATTGCCAGTGGCCGACCAAGCAGCGACGGGTCATCCCGCATCTCAACCGAGGCGTAGAAACAGTCGCAATCACAATGAATGATTTTTCGCATGAAGGGGAACGCAAGCCAGCGGCGCCAAACCACGCCAAACCCGATACTGTATAAACATACAGAAATTACCTGAAGCGGACGGCATTGTCACGCCCGCAACTCCGGTATACTGTGCGCCCTTAACATCAATGGCAGTAGTAAAGGACATCACTGAATGAGTATTGGCAGCTGGACACCCGAAACCGAAAAAGCCGCGATCAGTATCGACAAGGCTTGGTTGAAGCGTTGTATCACGCTTAGCGACGAAGCCTCGTTGTCAGCACTCCCTGCTCCGTTTACCGATGAAGAGCTGCAACGTTACAGCCCGGTCATGCGGCTGACTCTCGCACCCTGGCAGGAAGCCGTTGCTGATTTGAGTAACGACGAACTCATTGCACTCATTCGCTTTTTCACCGTTGCTGAAGAACGTATCAGCGGCTGGGATGCCGGTGCGGAATCCCCCGCCATCTGGATCAATAAAGTGCTGCGTCAACGTGGCGAAAAACTGTCGGTAGAGACGCTTCGCTGGATTCGCGCCAACAGCAGCAACCGCTTTATTCCCAACGGCGGATTATAGTCGTCGTTTATCAGGCATTTTTATTATTGAAGGCGGCCAGTTGCTCAGCGCTGGCCTCACGCTGATACTTATCTTTCCACTCCCCGTAGGGCATGCCATAGACCCTCTCACGGGCAGCATCGTAGTCAACACTCTCACCCATCTCCTCAGCGGCGGCAACATACCACTTCGACAGGCAGTTGCGGCAGAAGCCCGCCAGGTTCATCAGCTCGATATTCTGCACGTCTTTGCGACTGTCGAGATGCTCTAGCAGACGTCTGAAAACAGCGGCTTCAATCGCATCAGTTCGTGTTTTTTCCATAACAATGTCTCTTCTTGTGCTCAGTTTGTGTTCATTATCAGAAAATTTGCTATGTTAAGCCAACGAACAGACTTCCTGCTCGCGATGCCCTAACCCAATAAATGGAGTCATTAGCATGGCTAAACAGAAACTGGACCCTGTAGCACTCATCAGTAAAGAGATCGAATCTCTCGAAAGCAAAGTGGAAAAACTGCGTGACCGGCTTATCAGCGATGCAGAGAAAGCGATGGATCGCGCGAAAGCCCAGGCTGAAAAAGCCAAGGTCAAAATGAAGGCAGAGCAGGACAAACTGCGCGAGCTTCAGCAAAAGGCCAAGAGCAATATGGACAAAACGGTTGAGCGTCAGCTTGAGCGTGCACACAAGGCGATTGATGCCGCCAAGGAACTGGAAGTCGATGCCAAGGCGCTGGTCATTATGGCCCGCGACCAGATCAAAGAACTGAAGTCGGATTATCAGCGTGCTCGCGCCATGGCGAAGGCCGCGCATACTGCCGCTAAAGATTTCGACAAGAAAAACCCCGCGCCGAAGAAGGCTCCCGCCAAAAAAGCCGCGGCTAAAAAGGCAACGGCGAAAAAAGCGGCCGCCAAGAAAGCACCGGCTAAAAAGGCTCCCGCAAAGAAAGCTGCGGTGAAGAAGGCACCTGCCAAAAAAGCCCCCGCCAAGAAAGCACCAGCTAAAAAGGCTCCCGCAAAGAAAGCGGCAGTGAAGAAAGCACCGGCTAAAAAAGCCCCCGCCAAGAAAGCGGCAGCCAAAAAAGCACCGGCTAAAGCTGCAGCGCCCTCACCGAGCAGCGGTAGCTGATCACCCTACTCGTCGCTGGCCGGTGACCCGGCCAGCGTCACCACACTGTTCAATATCAACTGAATCAGCTGCGTCTGTCTGGCCACTCCCGTTTTGGAGAACACCGAGCTCAGGTGCGACTTGGCCGTATTCCTGGAAATATTCAGACTCTCCGACGCTTCATCCAGGCTCTGTCCGTTAACCAGACGAATAGCCAATTTGGATTCCGCCGGCGTCAAACCGAACAGCGCAATCAACACATCACTGGGTGCCTGACGCGGCGCCATGGGGTCACTGATAAATACCGCGACGGCCGGACTGGGTTCACTGCCGTGATCGCTTAACGGCAATGGCCGCAACAGCAGACTCAGGCCGCTGATCGCATTCGCCGCAGCGCTGATACGAAAGGCGCGAACACAACCCGCTTCACGATGATGGTGAGCGTCGATCACCTCGGCCAGTAATTCACGGAATGCCTGCTGCTCACGAGCATCGCTGAACTTGAGGCGCTGTCCCAGCGACGATTGCACGCTGTGCTGCTCCAGCAGGCGCGCCGCAATAGGGTTGCCCTGAATGACACGCCCCTCAGCATCCAGAGTGAGTACACCAACAGACAGGCTGTCGATCGTGTCCGCATAAAAGGCTCGCTCACTTTCGCTTTCCCGCAAGCGTGAATAGATTTCCACGGCTTGCTTGATATGCGGCAGCACCGACTTACAGAGTTGCTTTTCCCGCTCGCCGAAATCGTCCCGGCTCGCCGGGCGCGTCACCCTCAAGCGGGCCAGCAAGCGATTGCCATCCCACAAGTCCGCGCCGAGAATATGCCGCACATTGGCAGGTTGAATGTAGTTGCGGTAGTACTCGCTGGCCTCAAATTCGGCCGACGATACATACTCCGCCACGGTCACAACTTCCCCATCCGGCAGGTTCACGAAGGGGTCGAGCGCAAAATAGGTTTCGTTGTAGGCGTGGTAGATTTCAGGCGACACAACCAGCGCATTGAGGATCACACCGGGGTCGTGCTCATTGGGGGGTCTCAGCAGCAAGGTCCCGTAATTGCCGCCCAGCAGATCGCGCAGCTGATCGAGAAAACGCTGCCATGGCGGCGTCTCCAGCGTACCGCCATACAGCGCGTAGAGCAGCGCATCCATACGCGGTGGAACTGACATATCTGTCGACATAGCAAACCGGGACCGTTGTGAAGCACCAGCCCCGATTCTAATGGCTGAGTAGCGTGAATTCACCTCTGTACTGCTAATTCGTCTGCCGCAACTTAATGCGGCAGATATTCACCACCGTTCACATCCAGTGCCGCGCCGGTAACGGCATGAGCATAGTCGGAGCCAAGAAAAATGGCCGCTTTGGCACAGTCAGCATCGTCGGGAATCCGGCGCAGCGGGATATTGGCCGCCACCGCCGCCTTCTGTTGTTCTACCGTCGGGCCGCCCGCCTCTTCGGCCATTTTGAAGTAGCCCTCGACAGACGGCCCCCACATCCACCCCATAAACGCGGAGTTAACGCGAATATTGTCGGGCCCCAGCTCCAGAGCCAGGTGCGAAGTCGCATTGGCCAATGCCGCTTTCGACGCGCCATAACCCGCCTGGCTGGGCATCGGTTTGCGGGTGACCATGGTATTGATCATGACAACCGCACCACCGCCCTGCTTTCTCATATGCGGCACGGCTTCCAGTGTCAGCCCCATGGTGCCAAAGAAATTGACATCCATCGCTTCCCGCCAGCTGCCCAGATCAGCCTCGGCAATGGGCGTAAACGCGCCGGGAACATAGGCGCTGTTGAACAGTACATCGATACGACCGAAACGCTCGACGGTGGCAGCGACCAGTGCAGCACACTGCTCGCGGCTGCTGATATCTGTCGGCACCTTCAGCAATTCATTGCTCAGCCCGGCCTCCCGAATCAGCTTTTCTGCATCATCGAGCTTCGCTGGCGTGCGCGCGCACATGGCAACTTTGGCTCCCTGACGAGCCGCTTCCAGGGCGAGTTCCTGTCCCAGTCCAGGACCGATTCCCGATACAATGACCACTTTATCTTTCAGCAACATCTGACTTTCCTGTTATTTTTCTGCGGTGTAAGAGATGGAAGAAAGACTATCCGACGACTGCCCCGGCAGCACCACCCGTTCGGGTGGCGGACAGCGAGCCGCCCGCCGCGGTTCATTAAGCCAACCGCCCCCAGGCCTTCAAGCGTAGCGCTGGCGATACTTTTCCTGCAGCGGCTTTTTATACATCTTGCCGTTGTCCTTTCTCGGCAAACGTTTTTCTACATAGAACGCTTTGGGGCATTTCACCGACGACATACGTTCGTGGCACCAGCGATTGAGACGCTCACAGAGATCGCCCTCATCCACACTGTCTGATGCGGGCTGAACCACTGCCACCACGCGCTGCCCGAACTCCTCGTCGGGCAGACCGAAGACCGCCACATCCGCAAGTTCAGGATGGGCTATCAACAGGCTTTCTATTTCCTGCGGGTAGATATTTACGCCACCGGAAATCACCATGAAATCCT
Organism: Spongiibacter sp.; assembly: GCF_984394615.1. Lineage (NCBI taxonomy): Bacteria > Pseudomonadati > Pseudomonadota > Gammaproteobacteria > Cellvibrionales > Spongiibacteraceae > Spongiibacter > Spongiibacter sp. The sequence continues at coordinate 59,697 of NZ_CFHTQA010000014.1, forward strand.
TGCGATCAGCGAGATAGAGAAAGCCCTCATCATCGACATACCCCATATCGCCCACTGTGGCCCAGCCTGCAGGATGATGGGCCCCGGCCGTTTTCTCCGGTTCGTTGTGGTACTCGAAGCCTGCGAAGCCGGAAAAGTAGATCATGCCGGTTTCGCCCTGAGGTAACTCCTCGCCGTCATCATCGACGATGTGCAGGTCTCCCATTAACGGCAGTCCCACCGATCCCGGATGCGATAACCACTGGGTGCTGTTAATGGCCGTCATCCCAATACCTTCGCTGGCGGCGTAGTACTCATTGATGATCGGCCCCCACCAAGCAATCATCTCGCGCTTAACCGACGTGGGACAGGGCGCCGCCGCATGCGTTGCCACTTTCAGGCTGCCCAGGTCATACGCCTCTCTGACATTCTGAGGCAGCTTCAGCAGGCGAACAAACATGATCGGCACCCACTGACTGCAAGTCACTCGGTAGCGTTCAATAGCCGCCAGCGAACGCTCGGGGTCAAAACCATCCATAATCACCACCGTGCCCCCCAGCGCCATCGCTGCCATGGCACTGTGCATGGGCGCGGCGTGGTACAGCGGTGCCGGTGTGAGGTAGACAGAATCCGCCTCGATACCCAGAAACGCGGCTATGCCCATAAGCAGTGGCGACAGTTCGTCAAAGGCCAGCTCCGGGCGGTTGGGCTTGATACCTTTAGGTTTGCCGGTAGTCCCGGAGGAATAGAGCATGGGGATACCGGCTAGCTGACGCGCCATCGGCGTGCCAGGTTGAGCCGCCATAGCGGCGTCGAGACTTTCAAAATCATCGGTCTGCCCCTCGCTGACATACCAATGTTCAACAGGCAGCGCCTGGCGATCCAACTGACGGGCAATGTGAAGGTAGCGCGGCGAACTGATAAACAACTTCGCCCCGGAGTTCTCCAGAATATAGGCCACCTCATCTGCAAGCAGATGACTGTGCAAGGGTGTAAACACCAAGCCACAACGTTGCGCCGCCCAGGCAATTTCAATAAACGGTAGACAGTTTTCCAACTGGAAGGCAATGTGGTCGCCAGCGCTCAAGCCACATTGATAAAAGTGTCTCGCCAACTGGTTTGACGCCGCATCCAGCTGTGCATAGGTGAGCGATTCACCACTGTCAGCGAGGATGCAAGCGGCTTTATCGGGGGTCGATTGGGCATGGTGGTGAGGATGCAGCACAGTAATACTCCCGTGTGATTATTATTGTTGCCCACAAGACGCCGGGCGTGTCATCGACAATAAGCGCTTCCTCCTCGCGCATCAAGATTGCGATGACGACATTCCAAGACGGGCGTTGTTAGCAGCGAACACATTAACCTATACTGCAAAAATTGAATCGACCACGAGGACAGACGATGAGTGCATTCTCCACGCTGATGCAAACGGTAACCGCCGAGGGTGAGGGACAATTCAAGGCGTCGATCACCGACAGCTGGCTACAGGGAAGAACCGCCTTCGGAGGACTTAGCACCGCTCTGGTCACGGCGGCCATGCGCCAGCAGGTCGCCTCAGAACGCCGCTTGCGCGCATTGTCTGTCAGCTTCGTCGGCCCGGCGCCGGCCGGTGACCATCAGGTATTGCTGAGACCGCTGCGCGAAGGCGGTTCCGTAACGCATATTCAAGGCGAACTGCAATGCGACAGCGAGGTCGCCACGATGGTAACGGCCGCCTACGGCAAGGATCGCGCCTCGGCCATCGTCACCCCCTCAGCCCCTCGCCCGGCAAATATCACATCGCCGGAAGACAGCGAGTCGATGCCGTATATCGAAGGCATTACCCCAGCATTTACCCAGCATTTTGATATGCGTCTCGCCAGCGGCTCACTACCCTTCAGCGGCGCTGACTCGGCAGACTTTGCCATGTGGCTCGCCTACAAGGACGCCACGGTCATGGATGAAAACGCCATGATCGGCCTCGCCGATGCTCCGCCGATGCCCGGACTGAATCAGGTCAAAGGACTCGGTGTGGGCAGTTCATTAAGCTGGTATCTGGAGTTTCCGGAGCTGTCTGCCGATGCGCAGCACAGCGAAGGTTTGTGGTATCTGGATTATCGCTGCCAGGCGGGCAGCAAGGGTTACTTCAGCAACTACGCCACCATCTATGCGCCCAACGGCGAAGCCGCAATGTTCAGCCGGCAGGTCGCCACGGTGTTCGAAAAATAGTGTACGAGAAATCAAGCGCCCAATAAAAAACGCCCCTTCCGGGGCGTTTTTTATTGGCTATCGTGATCAGCGCATCAGCAATCAGGGCCGACTCTCCTGAACACTGCCCGCGGGTACATCTTTGAAGTACAAACGGAACGGCAGGCTTTTCTGGTTACCCAGATAGATATAAAAACCGTAGCGGTCGTTGGCGTAGTCTTTAACAAACTCGTAGCGCGGTTTCACAACCGGGGCATCCGGCTCGACTCGCGGCGCCGTTACGAGGACTTCCTCAATTTCCCGCGCCGGGGTATCGCCATCGGCTGGCAGTGATACCAGCACACGGTATTCCCCGTTGCCATGCGGCTCCACCGACTCAACACGTGCACCGGACACGCTATCGACAAAACCTTCACGGCTCTCAATGACGCCACTTTCCATCACATACAGCGGCTTGGGCGCGGGTGCTTGGGGCTGCTGCGCACAGGCGCTAAGCAGAACGGCTGCTGCAACAGACAGCAGGGAAGAACGTCGTAGAGACATGGGCGTATCCTTTACCTGTGTTTACTGCGATGCATGCTACCACCTGACTGCCACAATAGCAGCCAGGTGATGCCGCGAAAGCACAGCGACTCAGGCGCAGAAGGCCTCGCCAGCCGCTATTTTTTCGCCCAGCGCAGCCAGGTTGCGAGCGGAACCGCCCAGCATCATCTCGTTGTGACGCAGCCAGGTGCAGTAACGCCACAGTGGGTAGTCACGATCAATACCGGTGCCGCCATGGAGATGCTGCGCCGCATAGCTGACGCGGTGGCCCACGTCGCCGGCCCAGACTTTGGCGATCTGCACTTCCACAGACGACTCCACACCGTCGTCAAGACGGCTGATCGCCTGATAGCAGTTCAGACGCAGACATTCCACATCGATAAAACAGTTTGCCGCGCGGTGACCCACCGCCTGGAACGTGGCGATCGGCACACCGAACTGCTGACGCTCCGCCGTGTAGGAAGCCGTCATGCGCATGGCCTTGTCCGCCGCACCGAGCTGATGAGCACACAGCGCTGCCGTCGTCGTTTCGCTGAGCTGCTTGAGCAAGGCTGCGGCCTGATCACCGCTTGCCAGCACATTGTCGCTACTCACGCTCACGTCGTTTAAGGTCAGGCGATATTGAGGCTCGTAGGTGCTGACTTCCATCGCCTCGAGGCTCAGCCCCGGCATCCCGGCTTGCAGCAATACCACCACGGGTCCCGCTTCGCCCGCCGCGGCCAACAGAATATGGTCGGCCTGTTCAGCAAACGGTACGCAGAGCTTTTCACCGCTGATTTGTACCCCCTCTGCCGACGCCTGTGCACGGCACAACAGCGGCTGAGTCGGGTCTTCATTGTTCGCTTCCATCAGTGCTGCCGTCAGCAGAACGTCTCCACTGACCGCGCCGGGCAGCAGTCGCGCCTTCTGCTCATCGCTGCCAAATTGCTGAATGGGCAGTGCCGCTGATATGCAGTGGGAAATATAGGGCAGTGGTGCGATATTGCGCCCCACTTCTTCCGCGATCAGGCCTGCCTCAAAAAAGCCAAAACCCATCCCGCCATACTGTTCATCAATCGCCACTCCCAGCAAGCCAGCCTGGGCAATCTGCGCCCAGAGTTCGCGATCAAATCGCGGGGCCTGGTAGCGGTCATATTGCGCGAGTTTTTCCGGGGTCACCTGCTCGCCGAGAATTTCCCGTGCCAGGTTCTGTACATCGCGCTGCTGTTCTGAAAATCCGAAGTCCATAGCTGTTCTCTCTCAAAGTCGTTTACGGGGTCTGTTGCGCTCAGCGCGATGCACGTGGCATCCACAAACCAGCAGCCGAAATAATGTCGCGTTGAATTTCGTTGGTACCGCCACCAAAGGTGATGATGGACGCCGTACGATAAAGCCGCTCGATGCGCGCCGCATGGGGATCTGCCCCCGGCGTACGACGGTTGATCATGGACGCCTGACCAATGATCTCCCCCAGCAGTCGATACACTTCAATAAAGAATTCAGAACCGTAAACCTTGGCGGCAGAAGCATCGGCCATTTCCAGCTGCCCCTCAGACATCGCCCAGGCCTGCTTGTAGCAAACCAGCTTCAACGCTTCGATACCGGCACGGACTTTGGCCAGATTCATTTGAATCCAGGGTTGATCCACCAGTTTGCCGCCTGTCGGCGCATCGGTCTTGCTGGCCCAGCGCACGACGTTATTGAACAGTTCTGCGGTAGGGCCGAAGTTCACCAGACTCAGGCGCTCGCGATTCAGCTGGCTGGTAATCAGCTTCCAGCCGCCATTCAACTCACCGACCAGTGCATCGTCACCGACCCGGATGTTGTCGTAGAAGGTGGCATTGGTCCGCACGCCGCCAAGCGTAATCACCGGGCTGCAGGACCAACCGGGATCACTGGTCGGCACCATGAACATGGAAATGCCTTTGTGGGGCTTGGGGGCATCGGGGTCAGTGCGACAGGCCAGCCACACGTAGTCGCAGAAATGCGCCAGACTGGTCCACATTTTCTGGCCATTAATCAGCCAGCCATCACCCTCTCGAACGGCCGTCGTCTTCAAGCTCGCCAGATCGGTGCCCGACCCCGGCTCTGAATAGCCGATAGCAATCAGGCACTCGCCCGCCAGAATCTTCGGCACGATTTCGCGCTTCTGCCACTCGTTGCCGTGCTCGGCCAGCATCGGGCCGACAGATTCGGTAGTCAGGAAGGGGAAGGGATAGCCCGCACGCATGACTTCTTCCACAAAGATGAACTGCTCAATCGGGCTCAGTCCACGGCCACCCAATTCCTTGGGCCAACCCACACCAATCCAACCATCGCGCCCCATCTGCTTGAGCGCCTCGCGCCACAGGGGGCCGCCGCCCTCGCCCATATTTTCATCGCACTCAGCCTTGAGCTCTGGCGTCATCAACGCCTCGAAGTAGGCGCGAAGTTCCTTGCGCAGCGCGTTCTGCTCGGCGCTAAACTCAACTTTCATTATTGTCGTCCTCGTGATCGCAAGCGGTTGCGTGGTTGGGCACCATCGATAGTGCCCGTTTTTGACATGTCGCCATCATAAATTTCCCCGGTGCACCAGCAATTGCAAAAGTTCTCATTGCGATGACATATGCGGTCATCACTGGTCACTGAGCCGATACGCGAGCGGCACCGCAGCTCCACCATTCAGACGATAGCTGTGCCACAGGCGCCCTGAGATCATTGGCGGCTGTTTTTTCTCTCACTCAGTGGTGCCCTCAGGCATCCTCAAGCGGAGACTCGGCATGAGTGACAAAGCTGTACAGGCGGCGATTGAGGGCTGGTATACCCTCGACACCGACACCCCTCACCTGATCGGCGCCCAATGCGATGCCTGTGGCACCTATTATTTCCCCAAGAAGCTCAGCTTCTGCCGCAACCCGAATTGCGACGGGGAAAGTTTCACCGAAGTGGAACTGAGCCGCAGCGGCAAGATCTGGTCCTACACTAACGCCTGCTACAAACCCCCGGCGCCCTTCGTGGCAGAAGAGCCGTTCGAGCCTTACGCGATTGCTGCGGTAGAGCTGGAAAAAGAGCAGATGATTATTCTCGGCCAGGTTGTTAAAGGCGTGGGTACTGAGTCGCTGAAAGTCGGTCAGGAGGTCGAGCTGGTTCTCGAGCCCCTGTTCGAAGATGACGAGTCGGTAAAAATTACCTGGAAGTGGAAGCCGCAGGGCTGAGACCGCCGCGCAAGAATTGGAGAAAGCAATGAGTAACGATATCGCGATCCTCGGCGTCGGCATGCACCCCTGGGGTAAGTGGGGCCGAAACTTTACTGAATACGGCGTACACGCCGCCCGCGCCGCACTTAAAGATGCCGGCATTCCCTGGCAGGACGTGCAGTACGTGTCCGGTGCCGCCACCATGCGTTGCGGCTATCCCGGCTATGTCGCCGGGGCGACCTTTGCCCAGGCCCTCGGCTGGCAGGGCGCACAAGTGAATACATCTTATGCCGCCTGCGCCTCCGGCTCACAAGCACTGGCAGCGGCCCAAGCCAAGATTCTGGCAGGCGAATGTGAAGTCGCACTGGTCGTCGGCGCCGACACCACCCCCAAGGGCTTCCTCGCCCCTGCTGGCGGCTACCGCCCCGACGACCCGGACTGGGTACGCTTTTACCTCGGTATTACCAACCCGACCTATTTCGCACTGTATGCCCGTCGCCGCATCGACTTGTACGGCGATACCGAGGAAGACTTCGGCCTGGTCAAAATCAAGAACAGCGAGCACGGGTTCACCAACCCGAATGCACGCTATAAAAAGAAATTCACCATGGAAGACGTTAAAAACTCCGCCATGGTGGCCGACCCACTGCGCCTGTTGAATATCTGCGCGACCTCCGATGGCGGCGCGGCGATGATCGTATCGAGCATGGATTACGCCAAGCGCATCGGCAAAGGGGATGCGGTGCGTGTCGCCGCGGTCTCTACCGTGACCCCGACCTTTGCCAGTGCCGTGGTGGAAATGCCCGACATTGCCACCGATTCTGCGGCCGCCGCCGGTGTTGAAGCACATCGCTTCCGCGCCGCCCTGCCCGCCAAAGCCTACGAGCAGGCGGGTATCGGCCCCGAAGATGTCAGCGTGGCCGAGGTGTACGACCTGTCATCGGCGCTGGAAATGGACTGGTACGAAGACCTGCAGTTCTGCGCCCGCGGTGAAGCCGCGCAGTTGGTCCGCAATGGCGACACCAAACTCGGTGGCCGCCTGCCAGTGAACCCCTCCGGCGGTCTCGCCTGTTTCGGTGAAGCGGTTCCGGCCCAGGCGCTGGCCCAGGTTTGCGAACTGACCTGGCAGCTGCGCGGCCAGGCTGGCGAGCGTCAGGTAGACGGCGCCAAGGTCGGCATTACCGCCAACCAGGGCCTGTTCGGCCACGGCTCATCAGTGATCGTGAAAAAATAAGCCCGACACTGACAGGAAAACAAAAGGGGCCGTTATGGCCCCTTTTTTATACGCGCAGATATCCACTTAACTCCCCTATCCACTTAACTCCCCGAGCACAGAACCCCGGTTCCTCCCAGCCCACAATAGCCGCCGGGATTCTTATCCAGATACTGCTGATGATAAGGCTCGGCATAATAGAACGGTCCGGCGGGCTGAATCTCGGTGGTAATTGTTCCCAAGCCAGCCTTACTCAGCGCCGCCTGATACTGGTCGCGGCTCTGCTCGGCCTGCGCCTGCTGAGCGGCGGAAAAGGTATAAATGCCAGAGCGATACTGGGTACCGACATCGTTGCCCTGGCGCATCCCCTGTGTCGGATCGTGACTCTCCCAGAAACAGCGCAGCAGCGCATCGAGTTCGATGTCCGCAGGCCGATATACCACCAGCACCACTTCGTTGTGTCCGGTCATCCCCGAACAAACTTCCTCATATAGCGGATTGGGCGTGTGTCCGGCACTGTAGCCAACTGCCGTGGTGTAGACGCCCGGCAACTGCCAGAATTTGCGTTCGGCTCCCCAAAAGCAGCCCAAGCCCACAATGAGCTGCTCACAGTCTTCCGGCCAGGGGCCGAGCAATGGCGTGCCCAGCACCGTATGCGTCTCCGGCACCGTCATGGTCGCATCTCGTCCGGGCAAAGCCTGTTCTGCGCTGGGAATAACGGCAGGCTTGCGAAGGCGGTCAAAGAGGTTCATGGCGGCGCTCCTGTTGTGGTTGGCGAGACAACTGCTACTATGCCCTGATTCACCGCTCAGGTGCCAGTGCCGCAAAGCTACACGCGGCGCGGTATTCGCGGCGATTTCGCAGCATAAAAAATCACTGGGATTTTTTATTGCTATTTGCCGACAAACACGTTTAAATCGCCGCCTCTTTTAACCCTCGCGGAGGATTTATGCTAGATGAAAAGCTTGGATCTTATGCCCTCTCTGGAGGCTGGCGCTGCCAAAACTAATCCGATCACTTCTTCGGACGAAAATCTCGATCATTTCATCGTGCGCGACGGCGTCGCCTACGCTGGCACGCATCTGATCATCGACCTCTGGGGTGCTTCTCACCTCGACGATATCCCCCGCATGGAAAAAGCCTTTCTGGACTGCGTGAAAGAATGTGGCGCTACCCTGCTGCATATTCACATGCACCACTTCACCCCCAATGGCGGTGTCTCCGGTGTCGCGGTTCTGGCTGAGTCCCATATCAGTGTCCACACCTGGCCCGAACGCGATTACGCCGCTTTCGACGTTTTCATGTGCGGCGATGCCAAGCCTGAATTGGCGGTCGGCATCCTGCAAAAGGCCTTCAACCCCTCGCGCATCGAAGTTGGCGAAAATCTGCGCGGGAGAATGGACGATGTCTGAGTGGTTTGACGAAACCCTCCACAGTGGTTATCACCAGGGCTTCCGCGTGAAGGACGTCCTGTTTGAAAGCAAAACCGAACACCAGCACCTGGTCATTTTTGAGTCTGTCGACTTCGGCCGAGTCATGGCGCTGGACGGTGTGATTCAAACCACTGAACGCGATGAGTTCGTCTACCACGAAATGCTCGCCCACGTGCCGCTGTTTGCCCACGGTGCCGCCAAAGACGTGCTGATTATCGGTGGCGGCGATGGCGGCCTGCTGCGCGAAGTGCTGCGCCATCCCGAAATAGAGCGCGCGGTTCAAGTGGAAATCGATCAGGCGGTTATCGACATGTGCGTCGAGTATCTGCCCCGCCACTCCAATGGCGCCTACGAGAACCCCAAAGCGGAAATCGTCATCGGCGATGGTATCGACTACGTGCGCAACTGCGATCGTCAGTTCGATGTGATTCTGTCGGACAGCACCGACCCCATCGGTCCCGGCGAAGTGTTGTTCACCTCACCGTTCTATGAAGGCATCAAGCGCTGCCTGAAGCCCGGTGGCGTCTTCGCTGCACAAAATGGCGTCGCCTTCATGCAGCCAGACGAAGTCAGCACGACGCACAAGCGCCTGTCGCCACTGTTTGACGACTGCCACTTCTATGCAGCGGCAGTGCCCACCTACGTCGGCGGCATCATGACCTTTGCCTGGGCCAGCGACAATGCCGCGCTGCGCAGCGTTCCCGCAGAGACCATTGCGCAGCGGGTCAAAGACAGCGGCATCAAAACACGCTACTACACCCCCGCATTGCACAGCGGCAGCTTTGCTCTTCCCCAGTACATCCTCGATACGCTGAGCGAGTAAGCCTCCCTGAACACGGCTCTGCGCAATCTGCGAAGGCGTGCCCAAGCCGGCACGCCTGAACTCACATTTTTCTTCTGTTTACGCTAGGCTAGGACCACGTCACCTAGGGCATCCTTATTTTATTTCGAGTGAGCATTTCGCCATGAAATTTCGTTTTCCCGTTGTGGTTATCGATGAAGACTTCCGCTCCGAAAACATCTCCGGCTCAGGCATTCGCGATCTGGCCGACGCCATTGGTCGCGAGGGCATGGAAGTTGTCGGCTTTACCAGCTACGGCGACCTGACTGCCTTCGCGCAGCAGGCAAGCCGGGCCTCCTGTTTTATCGTTTCCATCGATGACGAAGAATTTGGCGACGGCAGTGATGATGGCGCCAGCCAATCCCTGGAAGCCATTCAGGATTTTCTGCAAGCCGTAAGGCAACGCAACACCGATATTCCGGTCTTCCTGTACGGCGAAACCCGCACCTCGCGCCATATCCCCAACGAAATTCTGCGGGAGCTGCATGGCTTCATTCACATGTTCGAGGACACGCCGGAGTTTGTGGCGCGCCATATCATCCGCGAAGCCAACAAATACCTGGAATCGCTCGCACCGCCGTTTTTCGACGCCCTGATGAACTACGCCAGCGACAGCTCCTACAGCTGGCACTGCCCCGGCCATTCCGGCGGTGTCGCGTTTCTGAAAAGCCCGGTGGGGCAAATGTTCCACCAGTTTTTTGGCGAGAACATGTTGCGCGCCGACGTCTGCAACGCCGTCGAGGAACTGGGCCAACTGCTGGACCACACCGGCCCGGTCAGCGCCAGTGAGCACAATGCCGCACGCATCTTTGGCTGCGACCACCTGTTCTTTGTCACCAACGGCACCTCCACCTCAAACAAGGTCGTGTGGCACTCCGTGGTCGCGCCGGGCGATATCGTGGTGGTCGACCGCAACTGCCATAAGTCGATATTGCACAGCATCATCATGACCGGCGCGATTCCGGTCTTCCTGACGCCTACGCGCAACCACTACGGCATTATCGGACCGATTCCCAAAAGCGAATTCGATCCCGAGTCAATCCGCCGAAAAATCGAGAACCACCCCTTTGCCCGACATGCCGAAGAGAAGAAGCCGCGTATTCTGACCATTACCCAAAGTACCTACGACGGCATTGTGTACAACGTCGAGGAAATCAAAAGCATACTCAACGCCAGTATCGACACCCTGCATTTTGACGAAGCCTGGCTGCCCCACGCGGCCTTCCACCCCTTCTACAAAAACATGCACGCCATCGCCAGCGACCGCCCTCGCGCCGATGACACACTGGTATTTGCCACACAGTCCACCCACAAACTGCTGGCCGGATTGTCTCAGGCCTCACAGATTCTGGTGCAGAACGCCAACAACCGCGAGCTGGACACGCACCGCTTTAACGAGTCCTACCTGATGCACTCGTCGACCAGCCCGCAGTACGCCATCATTGCGTCCTGCGACGTCGCGGCGGCGATGATGGAGCCTCCGGGCGGCGCAGCGCTGGTCGAAGAGTCCATCATGGAAGCGATCGACTTCCGCCGTGCCATGCGCAAGGTCGACGCCGACCATGGCGACGATTGGTGGTTCAAGGTATGGGGGCCGGAAGAGCTCGCCGAAGAAGGTATGGGCGAACGCGATGACTGGGTAATTCACTCCGATGACCGCTGGCACGGCTTTGGCGATATTGACTCGGGCTTCAATATGCTCGACCCGATCAAGGCGACGATTATTACCCCCGGACTGGATGTCGACGGCAATTTCGACGAAGCCGGCATCCCGGCATCCATCGTCAGCAAGTACCTCGCCGAGCACGGCATCATCATTGAGAAGACAGGGCTCTACTCCTTCTTCATCATGTTTACTATCGGCATTACCAAAGGCCGCTGGAACTCCATGGTGACCGAGCTGCAGCAGTTCAAAGATGACTACGACAACAACCTGCCCCTGTGGCGGGTCATGCCGGAGTTTGCCCGCAAGCACCCGCAATATGACAAAGTTGGGCTGCGCGATCTGTGCAATGGCATCCACAGCGTTTATAAAGAGTACGATCTGGCGCGCATCACCACCGAGATGTATCTCTCAGACATCGAGCCGGCGATGATTCCCGCCGATGCCTGGGCAAAAATGGCACACCGAAAAATCGAGCGGGTGCCCATTGATGAACTGGAAGGCCGCACCACCGCAATGCTGGTTACGCCCTATCCGCCCGGTATTCCGCTGTTGATTCCCGGTGAGCGATTCAACGCCACCATCGTGCGCTACCTGCAATTTGTCAGGGACTTCAACGAACGCTTCCCCGGCTTTGAAACAGACTGTCACGGTCTGGTGAAAGAAAACGTCGACGGCCGCGACGAGTATTTCGTTGACGCCGTCATCGATTGATGACCTTCCGCCCCGGACACGCCGGGGCACTCCCTCCTTCAACCGCCCAACTAACGCAACTAACACAGCAGCTATGTGAGCATGATCACAGTTCGAGCATCCTCGGTTTGTGCAAAATCACTATGTCACGCTATGTAACATGCAAGTAGGTATTTTTCACAGCAAGGCTTCCTTTTCCTGCGGAATGTACTTATAACGCAGGTTAATATTTACGGTGTAGCAGGCGCATCGCTCAACGAGCACCCACACCCGCAAAACGACTAGCAAACCCTCGGGCACCCAACGTGTGTAATCATCGCACTAAGCTAAGAAGACGCCTCAACCGACATACTGCGTCTCTCAGTCACTCCCCGAGGCAACCTTGATTCCCAGTAACGACACGTACCAATTATGCGTAAACTTATAGAGGCAAAGGATATGCAACGTCCGACATCTTCAATTCTGCCCGCAGTTGCCACCAGTTTGGCAATCACTTTTGGCGGCGTTCAGAGTGCCAATGCCCAGCTGCTTGGCCTTCTGGGGATCGGTGCCACCACCGACGATCAAGCGCAGCTCATCGATCTGCCGTCGCTGCTCGGCCCCATTACCGAGCCTCTTGGCCAATCTATAAGCCCATTAGTAGACGCACTGGATACAACTCTGGACCCACTTACAAACCCACTGGATGAATTCTTGCTTAATCCGGTATTGGGAGGACTCGATCCGATAACAAGCCCACTACTGGGTGCACTTGACCCGGTTCTTATGCCGGTTGATGGCATAGTCTTCGACTTAACAGGTGGTTCCCTGCGCGACGCGTTGGTCGTGGGTGACCAGTTTAACCCTGCCGACGGTGACGGCACAGTGAATGACCTTCTCGGTGGCCCGACCGACCCCAACAGCGGAACTGAAGCTGGAGAGCTGTCCCCCTTGCCCCTGATTACCGGTCCATTGGGCGACTCACTGACGCCGCTGATCGATGCACTGGATACCACACTGGACCCACTCACAGATGCTTTAGATTCTTTCGTTCTGGATCCCCTGCTTCTGGTATTAACGCCCGTTACCGACCCATTGCTGAGCGTTCTTGAGCCGGTCACCGATCCGGTCGACGGTCTGGTATCGGACTTGACCGGCGGCAGCCTGGAAGACGCCCTGTCTCGCATCGACGACAACGTTGATGATGGCAACGGCTTGGTCAACGACCTGCTCGGTGGCGAGCAGGACCCCGACAGCGGCACAGAGGCTGGCGAAGCGTCTCCGGCACCGGTGGTAACCTCCCCGCTAGGCGCAGGCTTGACACCTCTGGTTGATGCCCTCGACGCAGCGCTCGACCCCCTGACCGACGCGATTGATGACAACCTTGGCGAACCTCTTCTCGACGCACTTAGCCCGGTCACGGAGCCTCTACTCGGTGCCATTTCACCTGTCACTGACCCCGTCGACGGCCTGCTGGCCGAAGTCACTGGTGGTAGCCTGGAGGACGCCCTCACCAATAATGATGTCAACACAGCAGATGGTGATGGCTTGATTAATGACCTTCTCGGCGGAGCACAAGACCCCAATAGCGGCACCGAAGATGGCGAAACCACCATTCTGCCGCTGACCGGCGAATTGGGCGACGCTGCTGGCGACCTGCTGGATGCACTCGACACCACGCTCGATCCACTGACCGACGTGATTGACGAGAATATTGGCGAACCTCTGCTCGCCGCACTCGACCCCGTTCTGGACCCGGTGACCAGCCTGATTGAGTCCGTCACTGACCCGATTGACGGCGTGCTGAGCGACGTGACTGGTGGCAGCCTGGAAGATGCCCTGACCAACAACGACGATAACCTCGACGATGGCAACGGTCTGGTTAACGACCTGCTCGGCGGCGGTAGCGGCAATGGCGGCAGCGATCTCGATGGCGGCCTGGACGACAACAACAACCCCGCACTGGTCGGCCTGCTTGCCGCCACAGAGCTGGACGGCGCATGTAGTGATGCCGATGCCGACGGCGTGTGCGATGATCAGGACCGTTGCGCAGACACCCCTGCCGGCGCCCTCGTACTGCCGAACGGCTGTCATCTGGACGGCATCAATCCACTGCGCCTCGACGGCGTCTTCTTCGAGTTCGACAAAGCAACACTGACAGCGGAGTCGGTGACGACGCTGGATAAGGCCGTCGAAGTCATCAATGCCTCCGCTGCTGAACGCCTGGAAATCGCTGGCCATACCGACTCGAAAGGCAGCGACGAATACAACCAGGAGCTTTCTCAACGCCGCGCAGAAGCCGTAAAAGCCTACTTCGTTGAGCACGGTATCGACGCCGCTCGACTGGAAGCTCGCGGCTATGGCGAAGGCCAGCCCACGCATGACAATAGCAGTGACGAAGGACGCGCCATGAACCGTCGCGTCGAACTCAAGGTATTGGACTGATTCAACAGCATCAGCACATTCTTCTAACGAATTGGACACTTATTCAGGAGACAAAACATG
>NZ_CFHTQA010000015.1:0-72290 GCF_984394615.1 Spongiibacter sp.
TCGACCACATCGCCGACGATGTGCAGCGCAGTAATTTGATGCTGCCCATGCAGCACTTGGCACTGGAGCCGGACAGCATGGACATTGCCATTCTCAATGCCAAGGGCTTTGGCGGCAACAATGCCAGTGCCTGTCTGCTCTCCCCCTCGGTGGCGGAGCGCCTCGTCAAGGGACGTCACGGAAGCGCTGCTTGGTCTGCCTACTGTGATCGCCGGGAGGCAGTTGTCGCTCAGGCCCGCGCTTATGACGAGGCGGCACTGCGCGGTGACTTAAGCGTTCGCTATCAATTTGGTGAAGGTGTGTTAAACGAGAATGACCTCGATATTCAGCGGGGAAGTATCGGTATTGCCGGTTGGGCTGAGCGCGTCAGCCTTGAGCTGGAGTCCCCCTACGCAGACTGGCTGTCCAAGGACTGAGTCGCGAGTGGCCGTTGCGCTCGGCGCTAGTTGCCCCTCGGATAGCGGCTAGCGACGGGGCGGCAATTACGGATAGGTGACAAATTGCAAATGTGGCGCAATAGCCCTAACCGCAATTCACGTCGCAGGGGTCCTGGCTATGCGAGGATATATCCGACACCCAGATGCCATTCCAGTAGAGGTTGTGCCGGTCGACAACGATATGCTGCCAGACAGTGCGGAACTGCCGGGTCTGTGCTGTCGGGTGGAGCGTCCTTTCGCTCGCGGCAGTGCGGTACGATTTACCCTTCCATCAATGCCTGTTGATTTCACCGGCATCGGGCGAATCAGCTGCTGTTGCCGCCACGGCGACAGCTGGCTGGCCAGAATTTCCCTTTCCTCTGAGCAAGCGCTCTATCATCTGCGTATGGTGGAGCAGCTCTGTCAAATTGAAGCCTATCGGCACTGTGTGTCCGAGCATCAGGGGCGACAACTCAATGCCGAGCAAGCCGCCGCCGAGTGGATATCTCGTTACGCGGCGGACTTCGATCAGTATTTTGCGATGAGTTAGTGCTTTTCGCAGAATATCCCCGCATTTATGAGCAAGACAGCCGTACGCATTCATGGTTGAATACTCCCCCCTGACAACCTTGGGGCGTGAAAGGAGTCCGTGAATGAACTATGAAGCCAGCGCGCGCGTGGTGATTGATTTGCCCAAAGACCGAGTGTGGGCGATGTTGCAGGATTTGACCTTGGCTCATCACTATGTCCCCGGTGTACAGCGCTGTGAACTGCATGAAGGTCCGGCATCCGGTGTCGGTGCCAGTCGTCGTGTCTACCAGAAATTTGGCCGCTGGCTGGACGAGAGCGTCGTGGAATGGAATGAAGGGCGAGGATTTGTGCTGCGCTTGCATCGCAAAGACAAAGGCGCTCCGGCTCCCTTCCGTCAGGCGCAATTTCGCTATCAGATAGATGATGCCGGCAATAGTCAGACGGCATTTACTGCCCGCTTGAGCTTCTCCATGCGCTGGGGGAGGATAGGTGCATGGCTGTATAAACGTGTCATGCGTGGCCCGGTCAATCGCATGATTCGCGATGTGGCGGCGGGCATGAAAGACTTCTATGAATCTCGGGCCGATGCGCCCTCTGAGGCTGTGAGAAAACTGGATTGACGATGGATGCACTGCGCCTGCTTCAGCAGCGAAATTCCGCAAGTAAACTCTGCGAGCCAGCGCCGGGTAGTGAGGTGCTGGACGAGGCGTTTGCCGCCGCAGCACGAGCGCCGGATCATGCGAGGCTGAGACCCTGGCGGTTTCGCCTCGTAGAAGGGGAGGCCCGCTCCCGCCTTGGCGATATCTACGCCGACGCCGCTGTGGTGCGGCGCCCGGAGAGCACAGAGGCCGAACTGGAGAAATTCCGAAAACAACCGCTGCGTGCGCCGATGATTCTGATTGTGTCGGCGGTGATTCAGGAGCATCCAAAGGTGCCGGCTGTAGAGCAGCGGTTGGCGACTGGCTGTGCCGCCTACGGTTTTCTGCTGGCGCTGGAGGCCCAGGGGTATGCGGGAATCTGGCGAACCGGGGATCACGCCTTCGACCGCGGAGTTATGTCAGCCATCGGAATGTCAGATAACGAAGAAATAATAGGCTTTCTTTATATCGGAAGTCGCGATGGCAGTGCCAAGCCCCTGCCTGAGGTGGCGACGTCAGATTTTGTTGAGACATGGACGGGACTATGAATACGGTCACACCCCCAGTATTTGAAACATTGGCGCTGCGTATGGAGCAGCATGTCGCATGGGTAGCCCTCAACCGCCCCGACAAAGCTAACGCCATGAACGAGGCCATGTGGGCAGAGCTGCAACAGTGTTTTGAGTGGCTCGATGCCGAGCCCTGTGTGCGCGTGGTTGTGCTTTGCGGTGAGGGCAAGAATTTCTGTGCGGGTATTGATCTGGGCATGTTTGCCGGATTGGCAGACCTGATGTCCCAGCAGCCGGAGCTGGGGCGGCGTATCGAGTGGTTCCGTCGCCACATTAAAATGTTGCAGGGCAATCTCACTGCTATAGAGCAGTGCCGTAAGCCCGTTATTGCGGCTATTCAGGGCAACTGTGTGGGTGGTGGTATCGATATGATTTCCACCTGCGATATGCGTTTTTGTGCGCAGGGCGCCAATTTCTCTATCAAGGAAATTGATATTGGCATCGTGGCTGATGTGGGTACATTACAGCGCCTGCCCAAACTGATTTCTCCGGGGCTGGTCAGTGAGCTGGCGCTGAGCGGGCGCAATGTCGATGCATCGGAAGCGGAACGGATTGGCTTGATTAACCGCGCTTACAATTCCTATGAGGAGATGGTCGACGCGGTGTCTGAGCTGGCCCAAAGTATTGCCCGCAAGTCGCCTCTGGCTGTTCGCGGAACCAAGGAAATGATCCGCTATTCGCGCGACCACAGCGTAGAAGACGCGCTGAATTATGTCGCGACATGGAATGCTGGCATGCTCAGCCAGGAAGACGCCATGTTGGCAATTTCTTCAGCGCCGGGTGAGTCTCCAGACTTCAAAGACTGATCTCAATATTAATAATCGTTCAGGAATGGGGGTAAGCGCCTTACTGCGCTTGTTCCCTGACTTGGTGTTGGTAAACTACCTGTAACCAATTGCTGCACCCTGTGCAGTGTTGGTGCCATAGTGATATGCAAAAAAATACGATATTCAAAAATTCACTGCTGACTTTCCTGCTTCGTCCACTGTTTCTGTTCACCTCCCGGCTGATTGGCTGGAAAGTGCTGGGGCAGAAGCCGGAACAGAAAAAGTGTGTATTGATAGCGGCGCCACATACCAGTAACTGGGACTTTCCCACCATGATGGTGATTGCTTTCGTGCTGGGCCTTGATGTGCACTGGATGGGTAAGCATACCTTGTTTCCCAAAGGGCCACTGGGCGCCATTATGCGCTGGTTTGGTGGCATCGCTATCGACCGCCGCAAGCGTCATAACACGGTAGAGCAGATGGCTGAGGAATATCGTCGCCGTGACGAACTGTTGGTGGTCATTACGCCGGAGGGAACGCGGAGTGAAGTTGACCGCTGGAAAGGCGGTTTTTATCACATTGCCTGTGCGGCGAATGTGCCCATCGTGTTGGGCTTTGTCGATGCCAAGACAAAGACCACAGGGCTGGGGCCAACCTTTTATCCCACCGGGGATTACGAGGCTGACCTGAAAGAAATTATGGCGTTCTACGAGAATATGCAGGGCCTGAAGAAACGCTAGTGCGAGTGCTCCGGGTCGGCGTTTCTTCGTAGATAAATAACAAAAAAACGAAGACACCTTATACCGGGGCAATTTATGAGCGTAAGAAACCGCTGGTCGACCACCCTGTTGACCATCGCCAGCCTGATTCTGGCGCATTCTGCCAGCGCCATGCGCGCCGCCGATGTTAATACCGGCACGATCGCAGACAATCCCTCTGACAACTGGCTTGCTCACGGTAAAGATTACCGCGAGCAGCGCTACAGCGAGCTCAAGCAGATCAATCGCGAATCGGTGACTGAGCTGGGCCTGGCCTGGTCCTTTGATACTGATTTCAATCGCGGCCTTGAAGCAACCCCGATAGTGGTTGATGGCGTGATGTATGTCACCGGCAACTGGAGCGTGGTGTATGCCTTGGATGCCCGCAGTGGTGAGCTGCTGTGGAAGTACGATCCCAAGGTTCCCCGGGAGTGGGCCAAGATGGCCTGCTGCGATGTCGTAAACCGCGGTGTCGCTGTCTACGAAGGCAAAGTGATTGTCGGCACGCTAGATGCCCGCCTGATCGCCCTGGATGCCGAGAGTGGTGAGGTCATCTGGTCCGTACAAAGTGCTGATATTGAGAAATATCCGTACACCATTACTGGGGCTCCCCGTGTCGCCAAAGGTTTGGTATTCATTGGGAATGGTGGCGCAGAATACGGTGTTCGCGGCTTTGTCAGCGCCTTTGATGTGAATACTGGCGAGATGCGCTGGCGCTTCTACACCGTCCCCGGCAACCCGGCCGACGGGTTCGAGAATGATGCCATGGCGCGAGCCGCTGAAACCTGGACGGGTAAATGGTGGGAGTTCGGTGGTGGCGGCACCGTCTGGGACTCAATCGTCTACGACGACGAGTTGGATCAGTTGTACATCGGTGTCGGTAACGGCTCTCCCTGGAACCAGCGTATTAGAAGTCCTGAAGGTGGTGACAACCTCTATCTGTCGTCGATTGTCGCGCTGAACCCCGATACCGGTGACTACCTTTGGCACTATCAGGAGACCCCTGCCGAGACTTGGGACTTTACCGCCACGCAGCATATTATGCTGGCCGACATGGAAATCGATGGTGAACAGAAGAAGGTTATCTGGCATGCGCCGAAAAACGGCTTCTTCTTTATCATCGATCGCGAGAACGGCAAGTTGCTGTCGGCTGAACCCTACGCCAAGGTGAACTGGGCAAGCCACTACGATATGGCGACCGGTCGGCCGGTTGAAACCGATATCGCGCGTTATGAAGGCAAGCCGGAGCTGATTCGGCCATCGTCCATGGGCGCGCACAACTGGCACCCGATGGCGCACAGCCCCGATACCGGCTATGTCTATATTCCCGCCATTGAAGCTCTGTTCCAGTACGCGGATGTCGAGGAATACCTGCACCGCTGGGGGCAGTGGAATCTGGGCGTGCCTCTGGAGCAGCCTGCATTGCCCGACCCGATTCTGGCGCAGTTGCTGACGACGACGATGACTCGAGGCTCATTGCTGGCCTGGGATCCGAAAACACAGAGCGCTGCCTGGGAAATTCCGCATAAACTGACCTGGAATGGCGGTCTGCTGGCGACGGCGGGAGGGCTGGTCTTTCAGGGAACGGCGGATGGGCAATTCATTGCTGTGAATGACAAGACCGGTGAAAAACTTTGGAGCCATGATGTCCGCACGGGCGCCATGGCGGCGCCAGTGACCTATAGTCTTGACGGCGAGCAATACGTGACTCTGCTGGTCGGTTGGGGTGGTGCTTTTGGCTTGGTCGCGGGTCTGGAGCGTGAATACACGCCACCGCCGAGCCGGGTTCTGACCTTTAAATTGGGGGGCAATGGCCAATTGCCGCCAAATCCCGAAAAGCAGCTGCACGAGCCGCCGCCGCGTTTGACTGAGGATGAGGCTGTGCTGGAGCAGGGGCGCAAGCTGTATTACGCCTACTGCGCGGCCTGTCATGGTACTGAAGTGATTTCCAACGGCGCCATCCCTGATTTGCGTCATTTGCCGCGCGCGTTTCACGACAACTTTAACGCTATCGTGCTGGACGGCATCATGAGCAAGCTGGGTATGGTCGGCTTCAAGCAGGTGATTGATGAAGATCAGGCCTACGCCATTCACGCTTATATCCTTGATGAAGCAAACAAGGACAAAGAGTCCCGTGAGCTACCCGAGTGGTGGCGCAGCTTTAAAGCTTGGGTATATAGCGGACTCGCTTGGTTGATAGGCTTAATTAGCTAGAAAAACGATCTGTGATTTTGAAGGGGCCGCTGGCCCCTTTTTTGTGTATAGAAAGCGGGTGTTAGTGAAATCTGGCTAGCATAAGCGATGCGTCCCATGAATAAGTGTTTGTGTATTTGGTGTTGGGGTTCAGTTAGTTAGACTGCCTGCTAACGTATTCCCTATGGTAACGGCAGGAGTTTTACACTGGGGTTACGGGTTTTCCACATAATCTGTGGATAAGTTGGTGGGTAAGTTGTCAGTTTGGCCCGCTAAGCGCGATAGACTCGGGGTTGTAACAAATTGGTCAAATTTTAATCATTATATTAAATTCTATAAAAAACATATAGTTACGATGTTTTCTTGATTTTGCCTGTGATTTTTTGCCGCTAAGCGATGAACTTTGGGTTATTGGGCCCTATCTGTGAATAAGTGTTACGTCAAGAGTTGACTTATGTAACGTGTTACCAATTGCAACGCTGCATAATTCTGGGGCTTTGGCGGGCATCAAGATGGTGCGCGTGTCAGTTCTCGGGGCCGCTATAGCTGCAGCCACTGGTGCAGGTTTCACGCATTTCGATACGTTTTAGTGCGGGCAGGGATGGCTTCAGCGCTCGCCAAATCCATATCGACAGGTTTTCGCTGGTGGGGTTTTCAAGGCCAGGGATGTCATTCAAGTAGTAGTGGTCAAGCTGGTCCAGAATAGGCGCTATCGCCTGCTTGATATCGCCAAAATCCATGATCCAGCCTGTGTGGGAGTCGGGCTCGCCACCAACAACGACCCGTAGCTGGAAGCTGTGGCCGTGCAGGCGGGCGCATTTGTGGCCCTCGGGGACGTTGGGTAGGCGATGGGCGGCTTCGAAACTGAACTCTTTGAAAATTTCCACGGATAAAGGACCTGAGCCTGAAGTTAGGGCGAGCTATGGTAATCAGCCTTACTAAAGCTGTACAGAACAGCGTGCTTCGCAGGGTGTTCAAAGGCTGCGCAAAGTGGCGAATTATTGGGCTTCATGTAGTACAAAAAATGAGCAAAATCAGTTGGATAGGCTTTTTTTACAGTTTTTTAAAAAAAATCCCCTAGAAGGTTTGACAAGCAAGGTCATTACTGTAGAATGCGCCTCACTCGATTGAGGGGTGATTAGCTCAGCTGGGAGAGCATCTGCCTTACAAGCAGAGGGTCGGCGGTTCGATCCCGTCATCACCCACCAAATCGATCGAGTGTAAGAGTATGCGGACCGGTAGTTCAGTTGGTTAGAATGCCGGCCTGTCACGCCGGAGGTCGCGGGTTCGAGTCCCGTCCGGTCCGCCAACTTTTACCACTGCTTGCAGTGATTTTCTGACCTCCTTTCTGTTTTTAATATTCCTTTATTTTTACCTGCTTTGTCAGTGCGTCGAATTTCCGCTGCACGCGTCTGCGCTACTTGAATGAATGTGATTGCCACGCCGTATTTGTGCGTCAAATCGCGCTATCATCGGCTTCTACTATAAAAGCTGGAAGGCGAGTGCCCTATGTCATCACTGACAGAAGCCATTCTTTTTTTTCGCGACGATGACATCGTCAAAGAAATGTATTTCTCTGAGTTTGAAGCTGTTCTCGACGACGTCGTCGGTGTGCCGGACTTCGCCGGCGAGCAGTTACAGGCTGTGTTCGTACAGATAAATGGCGCATTGAAGGTCACGGGTGCGGTTTTCTTTACGATCAGCTTTGACAAGCGAGGCCGTATTGCCGGCAGCTGGAATATCCCCCTTCGCCATTTGTTAGACCACGCGAACTTTGGCCCTGACTTAGGTGCGGGCATGATTCGGGTCGCCTGCCGCAGTGCCTGTCCGGTGTCCTGGTATCGCCAGCAACTCTGGGACCCGGAGATGGAGAACAATCAAACGTTCATAGCCATCAGTGTGGCGGTGCAGCGCAATCGACTGGGTATTGTCAGTGATGAAGCGTCGGCACCGACCGCGGCGGCAGTATCGCCATTTTTTCAGGAGAGTGCGCCTCTGGCACCGCCTGCCGCTCGTGCCGATTCTGTCGATGCCGATCAACCGATATTTCACCGGGCTTACCGCGCAAGATTGAAAGCGCTGCGACAAGCTGAGCAGCTTCGGCTGGCGACCCAGGCTGAACGCTTTGAAACGCTCGCCGAAAAGCAGGCCGAACAATTCGCTGAAAAATTGGCGGCGACTGAAAAGGCGCTGGCACGGGCCACAAAGACCGGGGCTGAGCTGGAGGCTCGCTGTCGGCAATTGCAGACACAAATGACCAAGCAGCAGGCTGAGCTGGAGAGTCGAAATGCCGAATATGAGGCGTTGCTGGAAAAAGGCGGGGAGGCTGCGCAGAGTGAGCTTGACGCGCTGAAAACTGGCTACCAGGAGCGCCTGCAGAGAGAGCTGGAGCACCACGCTGCCGATTACGAGGAGCGCCTGCGAAAGCGTGAGACAGAATTGTATCAGCGCGCCACTGAAATCGTCGGATTGCGTGATGAGCTGGGGCGCCTGCGCGAGCAGAACAACGAGCTCATGCTCAAGGACGATAATGCGATTCTGACCGAAATGGCGGAGAAGGGAGTGGTGTTTGTTGCCTATCACCCCGGCATTGAGCATCTGGTGATCGATCGTCATGACATGCCCGCCTATCTGCGTGATCCACAAGCCTATGCCGCCGAGCGCTGTGAGGTCAGCTTGGAGCAATATCAGCGATGGTTGGTCCACTACCGCCTGCCGGTGTGCTGTTATCAGGACGAGCGCGGGGAATACTGCGGTCAACCGCTGGATAAGGTGATGAAGCCGAAGTTATTCCGCTCGGGAGACAGCGACCGCTGCGAGGCGCACAAGCTTGGCTGAGGTGGCAGTCACCTCACTGATTGATGCCTTATATACCGATACTCCCTGCGTGGATGTGTTGCGCTTGGATCGTCAGCACGCGCTGGCGCCTGGCAATAAATGGTTCAAACTCAAGGCCAATCTGAGCGAAGCGCGGCGCCTTGATGCCCACTGTCTGGTTAGTTTCGGTGGTGCTCACTCCAATCACCTTCATGCTTTGGCGGCGGTTGCTCGGGAAGCGGCCTTTCCGTGCTATCTGTTTGTGCGCGCAGATGCGGGGCAGCAAACGCCCTGCCTGCTAGATGCGGCGCGCTGGGGGGCGACGATTATTCCCCTCAGTCGGAGCGATTATCGGCGCCGCCATGATCCGGAGTTTGTCGCCTCCTTAGTGCATGAGCTTCCAAAGCCTTATGTGATTCCGGAGGGTGCGGCGAATGTCCTTGGGGTGCAGGGTTGTGCGGATATTGCAGCGTTGCTGCCAGATCGGGCTGCGGCGTATGACCTGGTGATGCTGGCTTGCGGTACGGGCAGTACCCTTGCAGGCTTGGCTTGCGCCGTTGCTGACGGCGTGGCTGTGCGTGGTGTGCCGGTAGTGAAAAAGGCTGAGCAGTTCATGCCCGCCGATATTCAACGCCTGCTGACCAAGATCGATCACTTCAGAAATAACTGGTCTTTGGACTACCGTTTTATTGGCAAGGGGTTCGGGCAACTGACGCCAGGACTGATTGAGTTTATTAAGACGTTTGAGCAGCGCAGTGGTATCCCTCTCGACCCGGTGTACACCGCTAAGCTTTTCTACGCAGTGGAAACCTTGACGTTGTCGGGGGAGCTCAACGCGTACTCGCGGATACTGGCGGTGCACACCGGTGGTTTACAAGGAAGGCGAGGCTATCCCGGGGTGTTTGGCTGCAGTTAGTCGCGAGGCCAGTCATCGGGAACGACAAAGCAGCGTTCGAGGTGCTTATTGATCAGCATGACGGGGCGCAGTTCTGCTCGATCGAGCTGACGCTCATCGAGCGGCCGGGCATTTTCGTAATCAGCATCTAGCCAATAGGGCTTTTCCAGCAATCGCCATTGCCAGTGTTCGTCCGACCGTTGGCGAAATTTCCCGATGTGGAACCAGTCCCCGGTGGGGTGATCTGGGTTCAGGCCGTGACTCCAGGCTTTTTGTTGTTCCGGATAGAACAGCATCCCCGCCACGCGCACTTGGGGCTCGCATTTAACAATCCCCGCAGTTTTCAGCGCTTGTTGGCCGGCTGGGGTCTGCGACAGCTCTAGCTGGTGCGAGAGCAGTCGTTCCAGTTTGCGGTCCAGACGGTCGGCGCTGTTGGGGCCGAGCCATTCTCGAAAGGGCAGCTCGCCGGCGTGCCGAGCAAGGAAGAACTTCACGGCCAGTTCTAAGTGAAATGTGTGATCTTTCAACATGTCGTGATAAAGCACGTCGAACTCGCCCAGTGTTCGTCCGTCCTGCCTGACTGGCAGGTTGTGGGTCAGCAGTTCGGTATGTGGGTCTTCAATCAGAAAAAAATGCCAGAGTGATTCAAACACGAGGCCCAGCCTTGGACTCCGGCAGTGCTGCTCGAGGTGATCGCGCAGGCGGCGATCATTCCGGTCCAGCTGCTCCAGCCATTCCCGTCGTTGGCTCGTCAGCGGGAGATCCGGAGCGGCAATCCCTGTCGTCTCGTTGAGAAGTGGGGGGGGCAAAGCAGCTCCATGCCAAGGCGCGCACAGGGGGCGAGTTCAGCTGGGGGAGGCTTTGTGGGAAGGCATTTGCCATC
Source organism: Spongiibacter sp. (assembly GCF_984394615.1). Classification (NCBI taxonomy): domain Bacteria; kingdom Pseudomonadati; phylum Pseudomonadota; class Gammaproteobacteria; order Cellvibrionales; family Spongiibacteraceae; genus Spongiibacter; species Spongiibacter sp. Next base: position 10,468 of record NZ_CFHTQA010000015.1, read on the forward strand.
ATCCGCGGGTCGTTGCTCGATCAAATGTTTCCGCCATTGTAGACAGAAATTGCGTCGTAATTTTACTTTTCAGGGTGAGGTCGTCGCCGGGAGCACAATCGGTGTTTGCATTGCCTTCCCGCTGGGCGGTTATAATGAGCGCCCAGCGCATGGCAGCAGGTGTTATGGAACAGTTCCGCAATATTGGGGTGATCGGCCGTGAAGGTAATGGCGTTGCCGAAACCCTTCGTCGTCTGTTGGATTTTCTCCAGCAGCGTGGCCTGAGTGCCGTTCTCGATGAGCAGATTGCCGGGCTGATGGACAGCCATGCACTGCGAGTTTGCAGTCGCCGGATGATTGGCGAGATTTGCGATTTGATTATTGTGGTGGGCGGCGACGGCAGCCTGCTGGGAGCGGCGAGAACACTGGCTCGGCACAATGCGCCGGTGCTGGGGGTCAACCGCGGCCGTCTCGGTTTCCTGACGGATATCTCGCCTGACGATATTGAGGCACAGGTGGGCGCAGTGCTTGACGGGCATTACCGTCTTGAAAAGCGCTTCCTGCTCGATGTGGAGTTGATCCGCAACGGTGAGCGAGTGGGCAAGGGCGATGCCCTCAATGATGTGGTCCTCAACTCCGGGACCTCTGGCCACATGATGGAATTCGAGCTGTTTGTCGACGGGGAGTTTGTCTACCGTCAGCGCTCAGATGGCTTAATCATTTCCACACCGACCGGTTCTACGGCGTATTCCCTCTCGGCGGGCGGCCCGATTATGCATCCGCGCCTGGATGCCATTGTTATCGTGCCGATGTTTCCTCATACGTTGAGCAGTCGGCCGATTGTGATCGATGGCAAAAGTGAAATCACCATGGTGGTCAGCGAACGCAATACGGCGAAGCCGCCAGTGACTTGCGATGGTCAGCTGCGCATGACCAGCGAGCCGGGAGATATCATCACCGTTCGCAAGAAACCTCACCGTATGAAGCTCATCCATCCGCTGGACCACTCCTTTTACGCCAGTTGTCGTGACAAGCTCGGTTGGGGGGCGCATTTGCCTGCCGGGGATGACGATGACTGAGTACTTTATTGCGCTGGATTTGCCGTTGGGCGAGGATCTGGCAGATTTCTCCGCACTGCTGTGGCAACAGGGCGTTGCCCATCATATTGCCGAAGAAGGTAATCGCCAGTTGCTGCGAGTCGGGGACGCCCAGCAGCAGGAACAGGTACGCGCCTTGTACGCACGTCTGAAGACTGGTGAGCTGCACATAGAGCGCCGCTCGGCTCCAGCGCGTTCGGCGCCCGTGTTGCAACGTCGAAGTGGTCCCGTGGTATGGGTGTTGTTGCTGCTGAGTATTGCCGGGGCGTTGCTGCCGCAGCTTGATCGCAGTTTTGAGTCTGTGGCGCTGTTGACGTTTTACCCGCTAGACCTTGAAAGCGGCCAGCTGCTCGCTCAATGGCCAGTGGGCGAGCCCTGGCGTTTGCTGACGCCGATGTTTCTGCACTTTGGTTTGATGCACATTGCCTTTAACGGTCTTTGGTTGTGGGAACTGGGGGGCATGATCGAGCGCCGCCAGGGTGGCATGGCGTTGCTGGGGCTGGTGCTGCTGGTCGCCGCGGCGTCAAATATGGCGCAGGCAATGATGACCGTGTCGTTGTTCGGCGGTATGTCCGGCGTTATCTACGGACTGCTCGGTTACATTCTTGCCTGGAACCGCCTGCGCCCGGTGGAGGCTTTCCCGTTGGTACGCGGTGTGGCAACGGTCATGCTGATCTGGCTGTTGGTGTGCATGGCGGGTTTCACCCGCCTGTTGGGGCTTGGCGAAATTGCCAACACGGCCCATTTCAGCGGTCTGGTTATGGGGTTGTTGCTGGGAGTGGCAGCATCTTTTCTGCGCCGTCGCCCCGTATAACCGCCGCGGGGTTCGTCCTGTCTCTGGTATAATCTCAAGCTTTTGTTTCAGCCGTCTGCGGAGGGCACCATGGATTTTGAAAAGCTGATCGATAACCTCGATCCCAGCATCTATGAATCGCTCAAGCGAGCGGTGGAAATTGGTAAGTGGCCGGATGGTCGCACGCTTACACCCGAGCAGCGCGAGCGCTGTATGGAGGCGGTGATTGCCTACGATTTCCGTCGCAAGCCGGAGCAGCAGCGCGTTGGCTACGTGGATCTGGGCAGCAAAGCCGAGGGCGAAAGCTGCAGCGGTCACGGCGATACCGATGCTGAAAAACCCATCAAATGGACGGAGAGCTGATGGCTTTGTCGAGTGTTGCCGGTGCGGCTTCGAAAATGCATACGCACCTGGACAATCAACTGGCGCATTATCAGTTGCCGCTGGGTGAACATAAGGTAGATATGAACCGCCTGATCGGCCATCCGCTCCGGCTGGAATATATCCATCAAATCAACTGCGTGCACTGTGGTCGTCTGACCAAAAAGAGCTTCAATCAAGGTTACTGTTACCCCTGCTTTCAGCGGCTGGCGCAGTGCGACAGTTGCATTGTCAGCCCGGAGAAATGCCATTATTTTGAGGGGACCTGCCGGGAGCCGGAGTGGGGCGAAACCCACTGCATGATCGATCACATTGTGTATTTGGCGAATTCATCCGGTGTGAAAGTGGGCATTACCCGCAACACACAGCTTCCGACGCGCTGGATTGATCAAGGTGCGGTGGCAGCTCTGCCGATTTTTCGCGTCAGCAACCGCCTGCAGTCGGGGCTTGTCGAAACGGTGTACAAAAATCACGTCGCCGATAAAACGAGCTGGCAGGCCATGTTGAAGGGTAGCCCGGATAACATGGATCTGGCAGCGCGTCGCGATGACTTGGCGGGGGAATGCCAGTCTGAGATAGCTGCGCTGCAGGAACGCTTTGGTTTGCAAGCGATTCAGCCCATTAGTGATGTTGACGTCTTGCATATTGAGTACCCCGTGGCGGAATATCCGACCAAGGTCAAATCATTTAATCTCGACAAAAATGCCCTGGCCGAGGGCATCCTGATGGGTATTAAAGGTCAGTACCTGATTTTTGATACCGGCGTGATCAATATTCGCAAATACGGCGGTTACCACCTGGAGCTGAGCAGCCCAGCGCTGTAAGCCGCCGCATTGAGGAGAGCAGTATGCGCGACGCGCAGCCCAGCACTATCTACCTGAAAGATTACCAAGTTCCCGATTACCTGATCGACAAGACGGCCCTGCGCTTTGAGCTTGGCGAGGCGCATACCGAGGTCAGTGCAACACTGAGCCTGCGCCGTAATCCCGATGCGGTACCGGGTTCGCCGCCGCTTCGCTTGCATGGTACCGAGCTGGAGTTGTTGTCGCTGTCTATTGATGGCCGGGTGCTGGCTGAAGGGGACTGGCGTCAGGAAGGCGAGGAGCTGGTGATTGCCGAGGTGCCGGAGCAGTTCTCCCTGCACTGTGTGACGCGCATTTATCCCCAGAACAATACCTCGTTGGAAGGCCTGTATAAATCCAGTGGCATGTTTTGTACTCAGTGCGAAGCCGAGGGTTTCCGCAAGATTACCTACTATCTGGACCGCCCCGATGTCATGGCCGAGTTCGAGGTAGAAATTCTTGCCGATAAAGGTCACTACCCGGTACTGCTGTCGAACGGCAATTGCGTGCTCACCGAAACCCTGGCGGATGGCCGCCATCGCAGCGTTTGGCACGACCCCTTCCCGAAACCCGCCTATCTGTTTGCATTGGTCGCGGGCAAGCTGTCGCGAATCAGCGATCGCTATACCACCATGAGTGGTCGGGACGTTGACTTGCATATCTACGTCGAGGACAAGGACCTCGATAAATGCGATCACGCCATGGCCTCGTTGAAAAATGCCATGCGCTGGGACGAAGAGGTCTACGGCCGTGAGTACGACCTGGAATTGTTCAATATTGTCGCTGTTGACGATTTCAATATGGGGGCGATGGAGAATAAGAGTCTCAATATCTTCAATACCTCCTGTGTGCTCGCCAAGCCGGAGACGACGACTGACGCCGGCTTTCAACGCGTGGAAGGAGTGGTTGCCCACGAGTATTTCCACAACTGGTCTGGGAACCGGGTCACCTGCCGTGACTGGTTCCAGTTGAGCCTGAAAGAAGGATTTACGGTATTCCGCGATGCGGCTTTCTCGGCCGATATGGGGTCGCCCACTGTAAAGCGGGTAGAAGATGTCACGCTGCTGCGCACCGCCCAGTTTGCCGAAGATGCCGGACCGATGGCGCATCCGGTGCGGCCGGACTCCTTCATCGAAATCTCCAACTTCTACACCGTGACCATTTATGAGAAGGGTGCGGAAGTCGTGCGCATGATCCACACCCTGCTCGGGCCGGAACGCTTTCGGGCGGGCAGTGATCTGTATTTCGACCGCCACGACGGGCAGGCCGTCACCTGCGAAGACTTTGTCGTGGCGATGGAAGACGCGAGTGGCGTCGATCTAGGACAGTTCCGTCGCTGGTACTCTCAGGCGGGGACGCCGCGATTAACGGTGGCGGGAACCTACGATGAGCAGGCACAGACCTACACGCTCACCGTAGAGCAACACTGCCCACCAACGCCCGGTCAGCCGGAAAAGCTGCCGTTGCATATTCCGCTGGCGATGGCGCTGCTGGGGGACGCGGGGCAATTGCCGCTGCAATTACAGGGCGAAGCTGCCAATGTTGAACGCAGTGATAACACCGAACAGGTATTAAATGTCACGGAAGCGCGGCAACAGTTTGTGTTCGAGAAGGTCATCGAGGCGCCCGTGCCGAGCCTGTTGCGGGGCTTTTCAGCCCCGGTGAAGCTGGAGATGGATTATCGTCGCGAAGACCTGCTGCGCATTATGCGGGTGGATGGCGATGGTTTCTGCCGCTGGGATGCCAGCCAGCAACTGGGACTGATGGAAATTCGCGCGGCGATGCAGGCGCTCTCAGCGGGACAAGCAGTTGCGGTGGGTGATGACTATGTCGATGCCTGTCGAGGCCTGCTTGGCGACGAGAGCCTTGACCCGGCGATGGTGGCATTGATGCTGCGGCTGCCCTCGGAAGCCTATCTGGCCGAATTGATTTCGCCGGTGGATGTTCAGGCGATCCACGCTGCCCGCGAAGCGGTACGCCGCTGTCTTGCGGATGCATTGACGGATTCGCTGTTGGCCGCTTACCGCCGCTGTGAGAGCAACGAGGTGTATCAGGCCAGTGCGGAACAGATCGCCCGCCGCAGCCTGAAAAACACGGCTCTGGCCTATCTGATGCTGACTGGCGAGGGCGCGGCTCTGGCTCAGGCGCAGTTTGAAAACAGCCGCAATATGACGGATCGACTGGCGGCGCTGACAGCTATCGTGAACAGCGAGATGACCTATAAATCGCAGGCGTTGCAGACGTTCTATCAGGACTGGCAACACGAACCGCTGGTGATTAACCAGTGGTTCCAGGTGCAGGCGATGTGCAGCCTGCCGGGCACGCTGGATCGTGTGAAGGAGCTGATGCAGCACCCCGCGTTTGATATCGGCAATCCGAATAAAGTGCGTGCCTTGATCGGGGCGTTCTGCGGTCAAAACGCGGTGAACTTCCATCGTGAAGACGGTGCGGGCTACGCGTTTCTTGCCGATCAGGTACTCGGCCTGAATCGCCGCAATCCACAGATTGCTTCTCGACTGCTGGGGCCGCTGAGCAAGTGGCGCAAGTATTTACCCGAGGTACAAACAAAAATGAAAGCTGAGCTGGAACGTATTCTGGCGGAGCCGGAGTTGAGCAGTGATGTGTACGAGGTTGTGTCGAAAAGCTTGAGTTAATCGCATGGGTATAAAAATCAATTCTGTTATAACAATATGCTAGTTTGTTATAACTGTATGATTTTTAAGGATTTTTATTGATTGTTTGGCGGGCTGTGATAAAGTTGGAGCCCGTTAAATAGGCAGTGACAGGCATCATGGACTTGGATCTCGACGCGCTCAACGCAGAGCTGCGGAATAAATCGGCACAAGATATTATTCGCTGGGCGGTTTCGCTGGGCGAGCCGGCGATGGCGTCTACCAGTTTTTCGCCGAATGCCGCCGTTATGCTCAAACTCGTTACTGACGTTGCGCCAGAGATGCCGGTCGTCTGGGCTGATAGCGGATACAACGTGCCCGATACCTACCGGGTGGCTGAGAAGCTGATTCAGTTGCTCCAGCCCAACCTCAAAGTGTATATCCCGGAAATGACCGCCGAGCGCCGCAATGCCATCATGGGCGGCATTCCCCATCCTGATGACAATCCCGATTTGCACAGTGAGTTCACCCGGCAGGTGAAACTGGAACCGTTTAACCGCGCTTTCGAAGAGCTGAAGCCCAAGATCTGGATCACCGGTATTCGCAAGGAAGAGACCGCTTTTCGTCAAAGCCTGGACGTGCTGTCCTGGGACGGTCGTGGCATTTTGAAGGTGGCACCGATTTTCTATTGGAGCGAAGACGACGTGCAGGCGTTTATGGATGAGCACGCATTGCCGAGCTGCAAGCACTACTTCGATCCCACCAAGGTTGCTGAAAACCGCGAGTGTGGCCTACACACTTCTGCGTAAGTGCGGTTTGGCGGTTCAACGGTTTTGGACCGCTCGCTTTTCTCCCTCCTGACTTTTTCCGGCCGCCGCATTTCGCTATGCTGGCGGCATTGTAGCTATTGGTCCGACTATGTACTCCCTTATTCGCCCCTTCTTGTTCCGTTTTTCAGCGGAGCGCGCGCATCATTTGTCGCTGAATGCCCTGTCTGTCTGCCACCGTCTGGGATTGACGCCACTGCTGGCGCGCCGCCCACCGGACTGTCCGGTTGAAGTGATGGGGCTGCGGTTCCCCAACCCCGTGGGACTGGCCGCAGGCTTGGACAAAAATGCCCGGCATATCGACGCGCTGGCCGCGCTGGGATTTGGCTTTATCGAAGTGGGAACGGTGACGCCCAGAGCGCAGCCCGGAAACCCCTTGCCGCGGCTATTCCGCCTTCCCGCCGCAGACGCCATTATTAACCGTATGGGCTTTAACAATGACGGGGTCGATGCCTTGTTGGCAGCGGTGAAGGCGAGTCGTTACGACGGAATTCTCGGTATCAATATCGGTAAGAACAAGGATACGCCTGCAGAGCAGGCCGTCGACGATTACCTGCATTGTTTGCGTAAGGTCTATCCGCTCGCCAGTTATGTCACAGTCAACTTGTCGTCGCCCAACACACCCGGGTTGAGAGACCTGCAGTTTGGTGAGCCGCTGAAACAACTGCTCGCGGCCTTGAAGTCGGCTCAGAAAGCGTTGGCGGAGGAGCATGGGCGCTATGTGCCACTGGCGGTAAAAATTGCACCGGATATGGTCGAAGACGACGTGCGCGGTGTCGCCAGGGCGTTTGTTGACGCAGGTATCGACGCGGTTATCGCCACCAATACCACGATCTCCCGTGAGGCCGTGAAAGGGCTGCCGTACTCGGAAGAAACCGGTGGCCTGAGCGGCGCACCCGTGCGCGATGCGTCGACGGAAGTCATCCGGATTCTGGCGGATGAACTGGCCGGAGCGATGCCGATCATCGGTGTCGGCGGGATTGATAGTGAACAGGCGGCGGAAGAAAAAATCGCGGCGGGCGCCGAATTGCTGCAGGTATATACTGGCTTCATTTACCGCGGTCCCGCACTCATTAAAGATGCGGTTCGCGGCGCGGCTCGAGCACTGGAGCGCAAGCGTGGCTGATGCCAGCGTTCTGGAGGCCTTCAGCGTCGCGCTGACGACCTTTTTTGCCACGATTGGGCCAATTGATGTCGCTGCGATGTTTGCCGTTTTCTCCGGCGGTTTGAGCGATAGTGAACGTCGCCGCACGGCCTTTCGAGGTGTCGCTATTGCCACCGCCTTGTTGCTGATGTTTGCCCTGCTGGGAGAATGGATTCTGACCATGCTGGGCATTTCGCTGGCGGCGCTGCGGGCTGCCGGCGGCATATTGCTGCTGCTGATTGGTATCGAGATGGTCTCGGCCAAGGGCAGCGGCGCGACGACGACGACCCGAGAGGAAAACCGTGAGGCGGAACTGCGGGCGGACATCGCCGTGTTCCCGCTGGCTACGCCGCTGATAGCCGGGCCCGGCGCCATAGGCGCTGTTATTCTGCTAATGGCTCACGCCGAGGGCAATCTGGTTGAGCAGGCCGCGGTGATAAGCAGCCTGCTGTTGGTGTTGCTGATTACGCTGCTGTCATTGTTGCTGGCCAGTCGCCTGCAAAACCTGCTGGGCGTGACCGGTATGCATATGATCAGTCGTGTATTCGGCGTGCTGCTCTGTGCGTTGGCGATGCAGTTCCTGTTTGATGGTATCGCTCAAAGCGGCCTGCTCGGTGCCATCAGCACTGAGGGGGCAGGGGCCGCGCTTAACGGCTAAAGCGTTCCCCCAGTGCAACAGCCTCGGGGCCTTCAAACACCATTTTTGCCTCTTTGATAGAGATGCTGCACATCGGCTTTTTGGGGAGCCCCAGCGCGCGCAGTTGACGGGCCAGCGGGTGCCGGTCGCCAATCTCTGGAATATCGCCCCCCATGCTGAATGTCAGTCCCTCGCCCTCAGTAATGCCGACGGTTTTCCATGCCTGATGGTTGCGAATCGCCAGAGAGGGAGCTTCCTGCGCCGCAGCTTTGCTATTGCCGCCAGCCTTGGCGGCAATTTTAAACACGAGCTGCCCATCATCGCGGAAGCAGCCCTCGGCCCGCTCCTCGCCAAATTGAATATCCACATCGGTCACCCATTTGGGAAAACCCCAGATGAAGCGCCCGGCGTGGGTTGTGAAGTCCTGGTTTACCGGCATACGGTAGATATAGTTACACAGCTTGCCACGCATCATTCGCCACATGGCACCGATCAACGGTAACGGGCGCGACTGTCCCGGTGTGGTGACGGGGAAGGAGATAGCGGCCTCATTGTAGTCGCCCAGATCGTTTTCGCGGTAATCCACCGCGAGCAGCTGCATTAGCGCTTTTCCCGGCCATATCTCAACGACGCGGAAGCCGCTGTCGGCAATAAGCTGCTGCGCAACGCGACTGTCGACCGTGAAGACGTTCATCAACATGGAGGCGGCGTTGACATGGACGGGCAGGGTGATTTCCTGTCCATCAATCAAATAGCGGCCATCGCCAAGCGCTTCGCAGGTCTGGTCGGTTTGCTTTCCACTCACCAGCTCTTCCTGAGCCAGTATGGCTGTGTCTTGCATGAGGCACCTATCTTATTGTTTGTGGTTATGGGATTGTAACTCTACTTTCTCAGTTGGAAAATATCATGCAGTAATTCCCTGGTCAGCCGCTATGCCGCTGGCCTGCGCTGGGGGATAATAGTGATTGTTGTACTCACCGATCCCCGAGGACATTGCTATGCCCGCCTTTCCCAAATTCAAACCGCTTTTGCCCAGTCTGTCGGCCGGGCGTGACGTGGGGCTTGCCGAATTGGGGTTGAGGGGGTCGAGACGCTTGCTGCAAACCGTTGCGACGGTGTACCCCCGGGCGCTGAAGTGGTTGCTGCAATGGCGTCAGCCAACGCCGGCGGAGTTGCGCGAACTGTTTGAGGCCTTGGGGGCGACGTATATCAAGTTCGGACAGTTTATTGCCAGCTCGCCGTCGTTATTTCCCAGTGAGTATGTTGAAGAGTTCCAATCCTGTCTGGACCAGACGCCGCCCATTCCTTTTACCACGGTGAGACAGATTGTGGAGAAGGAGCTGGGGAAACCCCTGGAAGCCGTTTTTGCATCATTCGAAACAACGGCCTTGGCGTCGGCGTCAATCGCGCAGGTTCATGCTGCCCGGCTGGCGAGCGGCGAAGATGTAGTGGTCAAGGTGCAGAAGCCGGGTGTGCGAGAAGTGCTGACTACAGACATGAATACCGTGTATCTGCTGACGCGTCTGGTCGAACTGATTACACCGAATATGGACCGCGATGCAGTGGCGGGACTAGTTGCAGAGATGTATCAGTCGATGATTGATGAATGCGATTTCATCAAGGAGGCCGAGAACCTCCGTGTGTTCAGGGAGTTTCTGGCAGCCAGTGGCAATCAGCAGGTGATCGCGCCTAAACCCTATCTCCAGGCATCGTCGGCGCGCGTGCTGACGATGGAGCGCCTCTATGGCTCGGCATTGACGGATACTGCGGTCATTGACAGCGTGGGTATTGATCCGGGTGAGAGCCTGTTTCACGCCTTGAATACCTGGTTTGCGAGCTTGACCCAGTGTCCTTTCTTTCATGCGGACTTGCATAGCGGTAATTTGCTGCTTCTGAAAGACGGCCGGGTCGGCTTTATCGATTTTGGCATGGTCGGACGGATTCAGCCGGAAGCCTGGCAGGCCATGTTCAGCCTGTTTGCTGGGGTGAGTCAGCAAAACTATCGAATGATGGCCGAAGCCATGGTGACGGTGGGGATTACTCGGGAGGCAGTGGATATCGACGCCTTGACCCGCGATATTGCGGCCTTGTTTGATGGTCTTAATGCCATGGATCCGGCGCAGGTACTGGAGAATCGTGGCGGGGACGGTATCAATGGACTGATGAATGACCTCGGTAATATCGCTCGTAACTACGGTATTCGATTTCCTCGCGCCTTCACCATGTTGTTAAAACAGTTCCTATATTTTGATCGCTATGTCGAATTATTGGCACCGGGGGTCGACCTGTTTCACGATGAGCGTATTGACCTGATGCTGGGTCGCTGAGCAAGGCTGGGGCAGCCGAAATCGTTGGTGATGCAGGAGTAGGTAGTACACACGATACAGCTGTTTTCTGCTGTGCGGTTTACTGCGGCACATGAGTGCGGCCTGAGTAAATAGCAGCCGTAAACCATTCTAAGATCGTCATCGCTAATTGAGAGGGGGAGGATTTGCTGCGATTCCAGAACCCTTTTTCCCTCCGCCAAAATATGCTGCTACTGGGCGCGGTGGCTGTCGTTGCAGGATGGTTGATTGCGAATCTGAATCTGTTGCTGAGTGTTCAGTTCCTTTTCTTGGCCCTGTGTATTGCTGCGGTTTGTGGTCTGCTGTGGTTGAGCAGCCGCCCCTTTTTCGACGAGCTGTCAGCACTGGTCGGGCTGCTGGAACAGAGCGAGGAGCGTGGTGACTGGCTTGAATCTCATGCTGACACAGTAGATCGGGACTTGACCGGCTTGTCCCGGGCTCTGCAGGGATTGTTACGTTCTATGGCAGAGCGCGAAGCGGCCCTGATGGCCACGCAGAACGAGTTGGAGTTGCGAGTCAGTGAAGTCGCCATCAGTAACACAGAGCTGAATGCGGCGCTGCGTCGTTTGCGTGCTGCGCAAGAGCACATGGAGAGCAGCGAGAGAATGGCGTCACTGGGGAGTCTGGTGGCGGGGGTTGCCCATGAGATTAATACTCCGGTCGGTATCGGGGTGACGGCAGCCTCGTCCATGCAGACACTTGTGCAGACCGTGAGCGACAAATACGAGCGAGGTGAGTTGGGTCACCGGGAGCTCTGCGGGCTTTTCGACAGTGCCGAACAATACTGTCAGTTGCTGATGAGCAACCTGAAACGCGCGGCAGAATTAGTACATAGCTTTAAGCAGGTAGCGGTAAATCAGACGGCCGATGACCTGAGTCACTTTGATCTGCAGGCCTATACTGAAGAGGTTTGGTGCAGTCTGAGCCCTCAGTTGAAGGGAACCTCGCTAAGCTATGCGCTGGAGTGCAAGGGCGATATGGCGGTGAGGGGCTACGCTGGCGCTATTTCCCAGATGTTGACGAATCTGGTGATGAATTCATTGATGCATGGGTATGCATCGGGGGTGGCCGGCACGCTCTCCCTGTCGCTTCAGCGCCGTGGGGATATGGTGTGTATGCGCTATTGCGATGACGGTGATGGCGTGGCCCCGGAACACCTGGACAGTGTATTTGATCCTTTTTTCACCACGAAGCGGGGGGCTGGTGGCAGTGGTCTGGGGATGTACATCGTGTACAACCTCGCTACGCAACGCCTTCAGGGCGAGATTACCCTGCAGAGTGAGCCGGGCCAGGGGCTATGTGTGGAGCTGATATTTCCTGCGGACCTTGGCGGTGAAAAGCCTTTAGTAGATAGCAGTCGCGATGTGGTTGAATAGCAAACGAATATGGATGTCGAGGAGTAAATCGTGGCGATTGATGACCAGTTGATGCTCGCCAAAGACCATGCGTCTAATGCCGATGGCACACTGCCGAGCAAAGGGTGGAAAGTCCTCATTGTGGATGATGAGGAAGAAATCCACGTGGTAACTCGCCTGGCGCTGCACGACTTCAGCTTTGGCGGCCGCCATCTTGAATTTATGAGTGCGTACTCCGCATCGGAGGCGAAAGAGCTGATCCGCGACAACCCCGATATCGCGATTATTCTGCTCGACGTCGTTATGGAGACCGACAATGCCGGTCTTGATGTGGCGCAATACATCCGCCAGGAGGTGGGCAATCACTTTGTCCGCATCATTCTTCGCACCGGCCAGCCGGGACTGGCACCGGAACGGCGGGTACTGAAAGTCTACGATATCAACGATTACCGGGCGAAAACGGAACTGACTCAGGATCGGCTGTTTTCGGTAATCTACACGGCGCTGTCGTCATACCGGGATTTGATCTCCTTGGCACGCAGCCGGCATCAGCTCATTGGTCTGGTTAATGAGGTGGAGCAGGTTTCGCACCTTGTCGCCAGAGATCTGCAGGTGCCGTTGAATGAGGCGGTAGCGAGTATTCGCAAGTTGGCGGCGCCCGGCGATACGCCGCTACCCGAGCCGCTGGCTGAAGAAGTGCTGTATCTCCGCGAAAATGTCTATGCGATGCAGTCCGCCTTGAACAAACTCGTTGCGTTAACGTCGGTAGGGCGCTTTAACGAAAGTCGGGAAATGGTGGATTGCAACGCCGTGATTCACGATGTGTTGGTGAATCTGGAAGAGGAATTCCGACTGACCCACGCCAACCTGTTCTGTGAAACGCTGCCAACCATACTCGCCTGCCGACGGCAGCTGGTCCAGCTGTTCCAGAATCTCATCGGCAACGCTATTCGCTTTACCACGGGCCACGCGCCGGAAATCCATATCAACGCGGTTACCCACGAGCGAAACTGGCTGTTTTCGGTTTCTGATACCGGGGTGGGGATCAGTCCCGAGGAGCACAGCGGCTTATTCAATCTTTTTCACCGCGACAGTTCCGGTGGTGTTTCTCAGGAGTCCGGTGTGGGCCTGGCGATCTGTGAAAAGATTGTGCGCTGGCACGGCGGCAAAATTTGGCTGGAGTCAGAGCTCGGTAAGGGCTCAACGTTCTACTTCACTATTCCTCTGAGCGAGTAAGCGGAGTCGATATGCAGGCAGAGTGGGTGCTGGCCGGAATTCCTTCAGCGGTCGTCTGTGTCGACATAGAAGGCCATATTCGCTACATCAACTCGGCAGCCGAGCGCCTGCTTTTCTGTAATCACGACAGTCTTATTGACGCGCCGATGTGTTCGTTGCCTGTCCGCGGCGCAGGTGGGGTCGTGTTGACGGCCGACGCTGTAGCGGCACTGGCAGCGTCGGGCAATGAAGCAGCTATCCGCTTGCAGGCTGGTCAGGGCGACAACAGTGAGCAACAACTGATCCTACGGGTGAATACCGTCAATGACGGGGATGGGCATTGTGTCGGTTACAGCCTGCTGCTGAGCGGGCTGGAGGCAAGCGGGGACAGTGATCAGGCGCTCGATCCGCTGACTTCTCTCATGGGTCGCCGCGAATTTGAGCGTCGCATCGATAACCTGGTTAATGATGCCGCGGTCAGCTCGCGTACTCATGCCTTGCTGTATATCGATATCGATCAGTTCAAACTGATCAACGACACCAGTGGTCATGGTGCCGGCGATAATCTGATAAAAGCCGTCGCGGACTGTTTGCAAAGCGAGCTGTTTGCCGGTGACTTGCTGTACCGTCTGGGCGGCGATGAGTTTGGCATTTTGCTAAGCAACGTCGACCACTATGAAGCGCGGTCGATTGCGACTCGGTTGATCAAATCTGTCAAACGCATGAGCTTTACCTGGAGTGGTATTGCCCATCGTGTCTCTATCAGTATTGGCGTGGTAATTATTAACGACCAGTCGCAGGAGCGGCAGGCGGTGATGAGTCAGGCGGATGTGGCGATGTATTCCGCGAAAGAAAACGGTCGTGGACGTTTGCATGTTTATGATGTTCATGACAAAAAACTCAGCCGCTTGCAGGACGAAATGGACTGGGTGCACCGCATTAACGATGCACTGGGCAGCGGCGCATTCTGTCTGATGCGGGAGCGCATCGTGCCGCTGTGCGATGAGCAGGGCGCGGCGCGGGAGTACAACGAACTGCTGGTACGAATGCGCTATCAGGGCGAGCTGCTGAGTCCCGGGCAGTTCATGCCGGCCGCTGAGCGGTTTGGTCTGATGCCGCAGATCGACCGCTGGGTCGTAAAGGCGGTATTCGACTATTTACAGAGCAACCCTGAGGTCGTGGCCAGTCAGCCGCTGTTTGCGATCAATATCTCCGGGCAGTCCCTGTGTGAAGAGTCCTTTCTGGAATTTGTTTATCGCCAACTGCGGCGCAGCCATATTGACCCCGGCTTGATCTGTTTTGAGATTACCGAAACCGTCGCGATTACCAACTTTTCGGCGGTCAGCCGTTTTATCGACCGGGTCCATGAGCTCGGTGGCCAGTTTGCGCTGGACGATTTTGGCACGGGTATGTCTTCTTTCGGCTACCTTCAGGAGCTGGCGGTCGATTTCGTAAAGATTGACGGCATGTTTGTGCACGATATTGATAAAAACCCGGTGCACGAGGCGATGGTTCGCTCCATTAACGACATCAGTCATGTTCTCGGTAAAAAAACCATCGCGGAATTCGTCGAGCGCCAGACGGTGTTTGATTACCTTGCAGAAATCGGCGTGGATTTCGCGCAGGGCTATCTCCACGGTCGCCCCGTTCCCCTCGAAGAGAAAATTAGCTGATCGGGACCATTTCTGCGCTTTTCTGAGCGAATGCGCTCTAGTTCACACTCTGACGGCATGTTATAAAAAGGGTTATTACTCATTAACCCGAGCGATATCGGCGCCGGGAACAGCCATAAGAGAACTCCATGCTGTTTGCCAAAACTTGCAAGTCAGTCAGCCAGAAAATCTTCCGTGACCCCGCCAGAGGCTTGGATATCGCCGCCAGCGCCACCATCGATCCCAAGGAAGCGAGTGTCGCTGGAACCGATGTCAGTGCAGAGGACGTTGAGGCGATCTGGCAGGATGCAGAGGCGCTTCACCGCAGCGGTATGCACCCGATGGTCAGCGTCTCCCTGCGCAGAAAAGGTAAACAGATACTGCACCGCAGTATTGGTTTCTCGGGTGGATTAGATGAGGGCCAGCCGGTTAGCGCTGCGCTCGATACACCCGTTTGCCTGTTCTCCGCGTCCAAAGTAATCAGCGCGGTACTGGTCCACAAGCTTGCCGAAGACGGTTTGCTGGATCTGCTGAATCCGGTCAGTCATTACATTCCCGCGTTTGCCCAGGGCGGAAAAGCGCGTATTACCATATATCAGTTGCTGGCCCACCGAGCTGGAGTGCCTGGATTGGCTGCTGACACGCCGACGGAAGTGCTGTTCGACTCCGAGGAAGCCCTGCGGCGCATTTGCGCAGAGCAAGCACTCTGCGAAGATGGACGAGTGGTGGCCTATCACGCGATTACCGGGGGCTTTGTGCTCGCTGAACTGATTCGCGTGTGCACCGGCAAGGACGTGAACAGCTATCTGGATGAGGTGATTCGCAAGCCCATGGGAATGCGCTACTTCCGCTATGGCCTTGATCCCAAGGACCATGCGGCCGCAGCGCAGAACTATGTTAGTGGTCTGCCTAATGTGGGGCCGGTTGGCAATCATCTTGAAAAGGTGCTGGGCGCCGATGTGGATTCGGTGGTACGACTCTCCAACACCGAAGCCTTTCTCAACGCGCAAATTCCCTCAGGTAACCTGTATGCCACGGCCGAGGAAGCGTCCCGGTTCTTCGAAATGCTCAGGCAACAGGGCGAGTGGCAGGGCAAGCAGATTCTCTCCCCACTGACCGTGAATCGCCTGACTCGCGAAGCCGCGCGGCCACAATTTGATCGCTCACTGATCATTCCCATGCGCTACAGCGCGGGTTGTATGTTGGGGGGGCGCTATGTTGGGGTTTACGGTCGCCATACCCCGTTTGCCTTTGGTCATCTGGGATTCTCCAACATTCTTTGCTGGGCGGATCCGCAACGCGATCTGTCGGTGGCGGTGCTGAATACTGGCAAACCTGTCGTTGGCAACCACATTGTGAGTTTGTTGAAACTGGTTGATGGAATCAGTCAGCGCTGTGGGCCCTGTGAAAATATGCAGGCTTTGAATAGCAAAATGCCGCGATTTTCGCTGAAAACGCGGTAATTTCATTATCACTTAACTCTGTTATCATGCCGTTAAGCCATCGCTGCCGACTGAGTACAATCCCTATGGTGCTGAGTAGTAGCGACTGTTAACGTGGTACAACTGAAACGGCCACGCTAGGAATTGCAGGATTATGCCGTCAACGATCAAGAAGCTAGAAAAGCAACTGGAAGAAGCGAACAGCTACGAGGAATGGAAGTCCCTTGCCATTGAGCACGATCGTGGATCAGGACGTGCGCATTGGAAGAAAATCGACAAAACCAGCTTGTATGACTACGCCTCCATTCGCTCTCGACTGGAGCGCCTGCGGTATTTTCGTGAAAACAACGACAATATTGGCTTGCTGTTCACCCTGAATGAGGGGATTCACGGCAATATGGGCGGCATGGGCAAGCCGGTGTTGTACTCCCGCGCCAAGTTCGGGACGAAAAACCTGATCGGCGACTATGTCGACGCGATTGTGGATGCGCTGGAGCACCTGCGTACGCTGGATAGCGATCACCCCGATTTTCTCGAGCGTCTGGATTTTTTCCGTCGCGCCAGCAAATGCTACGGCAAGTCGGCGCTGATGCTGAGTGGTGGCGCGATTCTCGGCAACTTCCATGTCGGTGTGGTGAAGTCGCTGGTAGAGCAGGATCTGCTCCCCGACGTGATTTCCGGTGCCAGTGCCGGCTCGCTGATTGCCGCAGTGCTGGGCACGCGCTCTGACGCTGAGCTGAAGGAATTTCTGGATACCGAGCGATTGATTGATGAGCTGCGGCTGGAAATGGACCTGGTCAATAACGGCCTGTCCAACGCCACACCGCGTATCAATCACCGCATGCTCAAGGAAAAAATTGCCAAGCTGATACCGGATATGACCTTCCAGGAGGCCTACGAGAAAACCGGCAGACACATCAATATCTCCATTTCTCCCTCTGATGTGCACCAGACGTCACGCCTGCTGAATGCCATTGCGTCACCCAATGTCTACATTCGCAAGGCCGTGCTGGCCTCCTGTGCGGTGCCCGGTGTGTTTCCGCCGGTTATGCTGGAGGCGAAGAATGTTCATGGGCATCCGCAGCCTTATCTGGCGACGCGCCGCTGGATAGACGGTTCATTCAGTGATGATTTGCCTGCCAAACGGCTGGCGCGCCTCTATGGTGTTAATCACTTCATTGTCAGCCAGACCAATCCCATTGTGTTGTGGATGCTGCACGA
Organism: Spongiibacter sp.; assembly: GCF_984394615.1. Classification (NCBI taxonomy): domain Bacteria; kingdom Pseudomonadati; phylum Pseudomonadota; class Gammaproteobacteria; order Cellvibrionales; family Spongiibacteraceae; genus Spongiibacter; species Spongiibacter sp. The sequence continues at coordinate 28,010 of NZ_CFHTQA010000015.1, forward strand.
TGCGAAATCGTCGCAGGCCGGTGTGGTAAGTTCTTTGCGACACTTCACCATGCGCAGCCTGAAAGAGTGGTACAAGGTCAGCAATACGCTGGTGCAGAAGTACTTCAAGTCCTCGCCCAAGATTCGCCGGATGGCGAACATGGCCAATGCGGTGGTGAGTCAGGAGTACACGGGTGATATCAATATTATTCCGCGCTATCGCTTTTTCGACCCCCGAAAGCTGCTCAATGAATTGACGGAAGAACAGCTTCGGTTCTTTATCCGTGAAGGCGAAAGGGCGAGCTGGCCGAAGATTGAAATGATTCGCACCAGTACCAAAATCAGCCGCAAACTGGCGGATATTCTCGAAGAATATGAAGCTGAAGAATTGACCCACCTTTCCAAGCATCACCTCGGTGCCGAACTCCCGCAGGGACGGCGCGCCTGAGACTGCGCGAATATGTCGCAGTTCGGCCAGTTGCCAAGGTCTGGGCAACTGGCTATCTTGCTTGCCAAGTTGCGGCGTCGCCGCATTGGTATAGCAGAGAGTGGAGTTGGCGATGGTAGAAGCCACTGAATTTACCCCTTATATCTCCGCCTTTGGCGGTGTGTTGATTGGCCTGTCGGCGGTCTTGCTGATGTGGTCCGTGGGCCGCATCGCCGGTATTTCCGGCATTGTCGCCGGGGCTGCGCTGGAGCACGGTGGTGAGCGAAACTGGCGCCTGGTTTTTTTGCTGGGGCTGTTTATGGGCGGCTTTGTGGGCGCCTATCTCACCGGGGCGCTGGAGGATGTTCGCCCTGTGCTTTCAACGCCGATGCTGGTCGTCGCCGGCCTGGTTGTGGGCGTGGGGACGTCGATGGGGTCCGGCTGTACCTCTGGTCACGGGGTTTGCGGTATTTCCCGCCTTTCGATGCGTTCCATTGTGGCAACGCTGACCTTTATGGCCAGTGGCTTTGTCACGGTGTTTGTTCTGCGTCATTTGCTGGGAGAAGGCCTGTGAAATATCTGATGGTATTGCTCTCCGGCGCTTTGTTCGGGGCGGGAATCGCTGTGTCGGGAATGGCTAATCCGGCCAAGGTGCAGAACTTTCTGGATTTATTCGGCCAGTGGGATCCCAGCCTGGCGTTTGTCATGGGGGCTGCGCTGATCGTGGTGGCGCCTGCCTACCACTGGTTGTTCAAAGCCGAAAAGCCGAAGCATGGCGAAAAGTTCCATTTGCCGACCGCTAAGCACATCGACAGGAAACTGGTGGGTGGCGCGGTGTTGTTTGGTATCGGCTGGGGCTTGAGCGGTCTTTGTCCGGCCCCCGCGCTGGTCGCTATTTTGACGGGCATAGGTCAATTCGTGGTGTTTGCACTGGCAATGCTCGCCGGCATGGTGATTTACCGGCAGTTTATTGCTCGCTGACTCCGGCTATGCCGCTGGTGGGTGTTGGGGCGGATTTCCGCAGCTCGGGTTGATATTTTTTCCTTCTCTCACATAGAGAGGATGTTGCGCATGCGGGCGCAGGTGTAAACTTGTCTCCTCACAACAATAATGGCACGGAGTGCGCATGTCGGTAACAATGCAGTTTGATCAGGATCTCGATACAGTTTGGGCGCGTTTACAGGATCCGGACTTCCGGGTTGAACGCAGTCTCGCCTTGGGTGAGCTCAGCGCAGATTGTGAAATAGAAGATTTCGGCGACAGCCTCACGGTGGCGATGGAGCGCGAAGTGACTCGTGAGCTGCCCTCCGTGCTGGCGAAGGTCTTCAATCCCAAGCAGACCCTTAATTTCCAGGAAGAGTGGCAAGCCGACGGCGACGGTTGGAGTGGCACTATGCAGATCACGATCAAGGGCCAGCCTGTAGTGATTTCCGCGGAAATGGCGTTGCAGCCCCAGGGTGATGGCTGTGAGTATCGGGTCAGCCATCGCTGCAAGGCAAAAATTCCGCTGGTCGGCGGCAAGGTGGAAAAGTTTGTACTGTCTCAGACCGACGATGGCGCCGTTGCTGAGCTGGACTACCTCAAGAAGGCGTTGGCTTAAGCGGCTTTGGGGAGGTGCTGTTGCAGTGCCTCCTGCAAATCTGCCGGCTCGCGCAGTCGTTTGATCTGCTCAAAAAGCTCCTGAGCCTGCGGATATGTGCGGCGCAGATACCCTAACCACTGTTTACTGGGGCCGCCGACATGGCGCGGGGCGCATGTTTGCAGGCTGTCTTCAAACAGTGCGTAGAGCAGAGGAAAAACGGCTTCCCAAGACCACGGCTGGTGGCTGTTGCCGAGTCGCTGCTGCTTGATATGCAGGGCGAGGTCAGGGCGGGACAGCAGTCCGCGCCCGAGCATAATGTCCTCGCAGCCGCTGTCTCGCTGGCACAGGTCGGCGTGCTCGGGGGTCCAAATTTCCCCGTTGGCAACCATGGCAATGCCAAAGCGCTCGCGAGCCGGGGCGATCTGATGCCAGTGGGCGGGCGGTGTGTAGCCGTCTTCCCGTGTTCTGGCGTGAATAGTCAGCAAGCTCGCGCCCCCCGTTTCTGCCGCATTGACGACGTCATGAAATCGCAGACTGTCGCGGAAGCCGAGTCGAATCTTTACGGTGAGGGGGACGTCATCCGGAAGCTGCCGGCGGATGCTGCTGACAATGGCGTAAATCAGCTCAGGTTCGTCCAGCAATATTGAGCCGCCCCGATGGCGGTTGACGCATTTGGCTGGGCAGCCGAAGTTCAGATCGATGCCCGGTGCGCCCAGTTCAGCGGCGCGCGCCGCGTTGTCGGCCATGACGCCGGGCTCACTGCCTAGCAGTTGCACGTACACCGGTGTGCCACTTGGTGTCGTACCGCCGTGATGCAGTTCGGGGCAGAGACGGTAAAACACCCTGGCAGGCAACAGTTGGTCGGTAACGCGAACAAACTCCGTAATACAGCGGTCTATACCTCCAACGGCGGTCAGCAGGGCGCGCATACGTGCGTTGACGACGCCCTCCATTGGGGCCAGATGAATATGCATGGTGAACCGGTATATCGTTGACATTGAATGCGCGAGCGCGGGGCCGCATTATAGCGTGTTGAGGGGTAACTGTAGATGGGTTGCAGGTTGGTAGGATGGCGAGCGTGAAAGCAAAATTTCTTGTTGCGGGCATTTATGCCGCGGCCACTGCATTGGGGCTGTACGGACTCAGTGCGCCCGCACGCGAGCAGTTGGAGCAGACGGTTGCTGAGGAACAGAAGATCTTCAACGCTGATGACGCTCAGTGGTTCGGCGATGATCCGGTCGTGCGTCAACCTCTGGAACTGTTGTCCATCCTGCCCGGTGATGAGATGCCCCGCGCGAATATGGCGATAGATGGTCAGGAACGCCTTGTCGGGGTCGGTACGCAATTACTGCCACCCTGTTTGAAGGTGGCGGAGGTGATGGCGGAATCCGTACTGCTGGATAGTTGCGGCGCGTTCCGCTTGCTGTCGCTTCGCGGTACACAAGATGACGAGGGTGACGATCGCTTTGAGTATCGTAGTGAGCTGGCAGATTATGATTTTGCCGCCCGGGCGTCGTCCGTGGTTGATCTCCGCAACGATACGCAGGTCAGAGCACTGATAGCCGAGTATTTGCAGCGGCTCTATGAATCACCGCTGTCACTGCGCGGCAGTCTGGATGTGCAACGCCGCAAGACGTCAGCGGGCCGCCGCCACTACTATCTTTACCCTGGCGATGACCCACGCCTGTTCTCGCAACTGCCCCTCAAAGGGGGCGACCGCCTTCACGCCATCAATGGTATGGCGCTGGCCGCGCCGGACGTTCTCAATGATCTGTATGACCGGCTCGGCAGCAGTCGCGATATTACGTTGACGCTGGATCGCGATGGCGAGGCGCTGGTGGTTCTGTTGTCACTGCCTTCCCGTGGCAAGCTCGCAGGGCTGTCTCAGCCCTAGCCGCCTCGCTTGCGCGCGGCAAAAGAAAAATCATTGAAATTCCTTAATATTTCGCAGTCGTCATGGGTAGTATACTTGGCAAAAAATGGCCTAGGCGGCTTGTTGCAGTGGCTGTGCACTGCTCAAAGGCGCTCGCCGACAAAGCAAGTGAATGGAGAGCATGATGAGCGATTTTAAAAAGTGGGAATGTGTTATTTGCGGTTTCATCTATGACGAGGCAGAAGGTCTGCCCGATGATGGCATTCCTGCAGGCACCCGCTGGGATGATGTCCCCGAAGACTGGGAATGCCCGGATTGTGGTATCAGTAAATTCGATTTTGATATGGTCGAGTCCTGACCTGTACCTTCGCGCCCCGCCTGCTCTGGCGGGGCCGATTTCGCTCTTCCGGTAACGGTCGGCAAAAATCCCTCCCTGCTATGCGCCTTCTGCTAAGCCTCTGTTACACTAAGTCGGTTTAATGTTCTGGTGACCCGAGCTTTTGACGAGGTAATTATGCGAAAGATAAAAACAAGTCTGCTGTGTTCCCTGTTGGTTCTGATGGCAGCCTGCGCCCCTGAAGTGGGTTCAGAAGCCTGGTGCGCCGCGATGAAAGAAAAGCCGAAAGGTGACTGGTCGGCGAATGAAGCTGCCGATTACGCCAAACACTGCGTGTTTAAATAAGCGGTTCTGCCAATACACCGGCGTCGGTTTCGATGCCGGTGTATTCGTTAGGATGCTGAAGGATGACGGCCAATTGTGACAGTGTGGTCGGAGATGGATCGGTTTGGTAAGAAAAATGTCATACAGTTTCTCTAGTATGCGGCGCTCGTGGGGCGAATTTGAGGTAGTACGACGAGGTGGATAAGTCGGCGGTAATTAAGCAGGTACTAAGCCCTCGCGTCAGTGCCAGTGTCAGTCTGATATTACTGTTGCTGCTGATGATGGTGCTTGCCAGCGTGTTCTGGTCAGCCGCTGCTTTCAGTCGCGATGTCACTCTGCCGGTGTCCAGGCCCGTTGCGGCTGTCGCACAGTCTGCTGGCGGACCCCAATACAATGTACAAAGTTTGCTTGCGGTGCCTTTGTTTGGCGAAGCTCCGCAAGACGACAGTGAAAAAATCATCCAGCAGGATGTACAACGCAGTCGCCTGAAAATTTCGGTGCTGGGACTGGTATCGGGCAGCGACGAGAGCGGTGTGGCCATACTGCGTCACGGCAGCAAGACCAAAGCCTATTCCGTTGGTGAAAAAATAGAGGTGGCGGGCTCGGTGACGCTTTTGGCGGTCATGTCAGACCACATCATCATTGAAAACAATCGTCGTCAGGAAAAAATCGAGCTGGAGAAACGTCAACTCAGCGGCGGCATTACGGCGGCCCCGTCGGCGAGCGCCCAGCCGGCAGACGACGAGGTGATTAGCCTGGATCGGCCGGAGATCAAAGAGCTGATTGGCGAAGACCCCATGGATACGGTGCAGAATAGTCCGCTGAAACTGGTACGGTTCTTCTCTGCCAGTCCGGTTACCGAGAATGGTCAGGTCAAGGGCTATGCTCTGTCACCGGGGCGGGATCCGCGTCTGTTCAAGCTGTTGGGTATTGAGCCGGGTGATGTGGTGCTGTCCGTGAACGGACAGTCGCTGGCGGATCTGCCAGCAACCGAGCTGATGAAATTAATGGAAAACACGCAATCCTTCGAGCTGCTGGTGCAGCGCAACGATTCGATTCTGAGCAAAAGACTGGATTTATGAAAACACTTTTTCTGAGCATGTCACTGCTGCTGGTACTGGTTTTGCCACTGCAAGCCAGCGCGGAGCGCTTCGACCTGGACATGCAGAATGTCGACATTGGCGAGTTCATCGATACGGTTGCCAAGCTCACTGGCAAAACCATTGTGGTCGACAGCCGGGTGAAGGGAAAAATCAGTGTTCAAAGCCATCGCAAACTGGACGCCGACGAGTTGTATCAGATTTTTCTGCTCCAGTTAGGCGTGGAGGGGTACTCGGCGGTAGAAGCCGGTGACGGCATCCTCAAAGTCATCCCCAACCAGGCGGCAAAAATCGAGGGTATTGAAGTACAGCGCTCGGCCTCATCGCTGGGGCGCAGCGAATCCATTATCACGCGTATTGCCCAGCTGCAGAATGCCGATGCCGACGAGCTGGTGAAGTCGTTGCGCCCGCTGGTCGACAACAAAGTCGGCGTTATCACCAGTTATTCCGATTCCAACATCATCCTGATTACTGACCGGGAATCTAACGTGCGCCGCCTGATGTCGATTATCGACGCGGTGAATTCCGTTGATGCGCAGTTGATGGAAACGGTGGTGCTGCAAAACTCTTCAGCGGAAGAAGTTGAACGTGTTCTCAATAAGGTGCTGTCACAGCAGACCCGCAAGCGCGGTTCTTCAAAGCCTGTTGTTGCCGCCGATCCGCGTACCAATACGCTGATCCTGTTTGGCGATGATGAGGCGCGCAGTTACTTGCGCCGCCTGGTTAAAGACCTCGACAGTGAAGTCAGTAGCCAGTCGAATATTCGTGTCAAATACCTCAAGTATGCTAAAGCCGAAGAACTGGTGACGGTGCTGAAAAGCATCAGCGATACCATTGTTAAAGATGAGCAAAGTGCCGGGCGTACCACCGCCGGTGGCGGCAATGCGCTGTCGATCAATATTGAAGCCCACGAACAGACCAACTCCGTTGTGCTGTCAGGTAGTCCGCATATTATTAATGACCTGGAGAAGGTGATTCGCGATCTGGATATCCGTCGCGCTCAGGTCTTGGTAGAGGCGATTATTATTGAAGTCACCGACAACAAGGCAAAGGAGCTGGGGGTGCAATGGCTGTTCCGCGGCGCGGATGACGGCACGGTACCTGTTGGTGGGATCAACTTCAGTGGTGGCGCCTCGGGGACTGGCAGTTCACCGGGAATCATTAGTTTGCTGGCTGGTGAAGAGGCGGCTGCGACGGCTCTGAGTGGTTTGCGTGGTGCCGCCATCGGTTTCGGCAAAATTTCAGACGGCTTCAGCTTTGCGACCCTGGTATCCGCGCTGGCCAGTGATTCGGAGTCCAATATCCTGTCGACACCAAGCCTGCTGACGTTGGATAACGAAGAGGCCTCTATTCTGGTTGGTCAGGAAATTCCCGTGTTAACCGGATCTACCGCCAGTTCGACCAACACCAACCCCTTCCAAACCATCGAGCGCCAAGAGGTGGGTACCAAGCTGCTGCTGACTCCGCAAATTAATGACGGCGACGCGGTCCAGTTGAGCATCGAACAGGAAGTATCCTCGCTCAGCCCATCGACCTCGGCTGCCGACGTCATCACCAACAAGCGCACGATTAAAACGACCGTGCTGGTCAATGACGGTGCCACCATTGTGCTGGGTGGCCTGATTGACGATCAGGTTAATGAGCAAAGTGCCAAAATCCCCCTGCTCGGCGATATTCCCCTGTTGGGCCGCCTGTTCCGTGCGGACAATACCAGCACGTCTAAACGTAATCTGATGGTCTTTATTCGCCCGACGATCGTTCGCGACCAGGCGACTCTGTCAGAAATCAGTGGTCGCAAGTACAACTATATCCGCGCCGAGCAGTTGGCGAAGGCGGCCGAGGGCATCAGCCTGTTCCCGTTCACTGATCTGGCGGTACTGCCGGAGTGGGCGGGCATGGCTCCTTCGCCGGTTGATCTGTTGCCGCGCAAACCAGTGCCGCCACCGATGGCGCCCGCAGAAAAAGCACGCGAGCAGGAAGTCGAGGCGCTGGAGTCGGAAGCGGAGCGCAAAGAGATGCTCCAACCCCGGCCTCAGAGTGAGGCGGTTGAGGAGCCCATCTTCATTGACGAGCCGCAGCTGATCGAAGAGTCCGAGCAGAACTGATATGTCGCGAACGCTGAGTTACGCCTTTGCGCGCAACAATGGGCTGCTGGTACAAGAGGTTGATGGCGATCACCTCGAGCTGCTGTGCTGCGCGTCAACTCCCCCGGCTGCACTGGCCGAAGTGCAGCGGGCGCTGTCTGCGCCCTTCACACTGACACTGTGTGATGAGGCCGAGTTGCAGGACAAAATTAATGAGGCCTTCCAGCGACAGCAGGGCGATGCCATGTCGGCGATGGGAGATATCAGCGACGAGGTGGATCTAGATCGCCTCGCCGAGGAAATTCCCGAGTCGCAGGATTTGCTGGATGCCCAGGACGATGCGCCGGTTATCCGCCTGATTAACGCGCTGTTTGGCGAAGCCCTGAAACGTGACGCCTCTGATATTCATATCGAAACCTACGAAAAGAGCATGTCGGTGCGCCTGCGTGTCGATGGCATTTTGCAGGAAGTGCTCACCCCTAACCGCCGACTGGCGCCGCTGCTGGTGTCGCGTATCAAAGTCATGTCGCGACTGGATATTGCCGAGAAACGCGTGCCCCAGGACGGACGGGTATCGCTGCGTATCGCGGGTCGCTCGGTGGATGTGCGGGTATCGACTATCCCGTCAAACTACGGCGAGCGCGTGGTCATGCGTTTGCTCGACAAGCAGGCCGCCCGCATTGATCTGAGCCAGTTGGGTATGCCCGCCAAGACGCTGACAACGTTGACCGACCTGTTGCACCAGCCCAATGGCATTATTCTGGTCACCGGCCCCACCGGTTCTGGTAAGACGACAACGCTTTATGCGGGTTTGATGGCGCTCAACGATCGCAAACGCAATATTCTTACCGTTGAAGATCCTGTGGAGTACGATATCGAAGGTATCGGTCAGACCCAGGTTCACGCCAAGGTGGGAATGACCTTTGCTCGCGGCCTGCGCGCGATTCTTCGCCAAGACCCTGATGTGGTGATGGTCGGGGAAATCCGCGACCAGGAAACCGCCGAAATTGCGGTACAGGCCTCGTTGACAGGCCACTTGGTATTGTCGACGTTGCACACCAATACCGCCATTGGCGCGATTACCCGTCTCGTAGATATTGGTGTTGAGCCTTATCTGATTGCGTCGAGCCTGAAGGGGGTGCTTGCGCAGCGCCTGGTGCGGCGACTCTGCCACGAGTGCCGTGAGCCCATTCAGCTGGATGCAACAGAGGCGCGCTTGCTCGGTGACAGCAGCCTTGAAGGTAAACAAGCCTATAATGCGGCGGGCTGTGACGCCTGCCAGCACACGGGCTATCGCGGCCGACAAGGTGTGTATGAGCTGCTGGTGATCGATCGTGAAGTGGGTGAGATGGTCCACAATCGCGCCGGTGAGCAGGAAATACAGCGCCATGTTGCCGGGACGATGAATACCCTGATGTCGGAAGGGCGCAGACTGGTTCTGGAAGGGCAGACCAGTCTGGACGAACTGCTGCGCAGTGTTCGCGAGGGAACGGATGCCAGCCTTTGAATATCGTGCCCTGGATGCCAAGGGAAACAGCAAGCGTGGCGTAATCGAGGCGGACTCCAGCCGTCTTGCCCGTCAGGCGTTACGTGAAAAGCAACTGTTTCCCGTAGAAATTAATGCCAGCCGGGATAAACGTCGTGGCGGCGGCAGTGGATTCTCGCTGTCCCGTCCCAAAGTCAATATCGCCGATCTGGCGCTGTTTACCCGGCACCTGGCGACGCTGATCCAGTCCGGTATTCCGGTTGAAGAAGCGCTGGCCGCGACGGCCAAGCACACGCGAAAGGCCTACCTCAAAGGCATTGTGCTTGAGCTGCGCTCCCGTGTGTTGGAGGGCCACTCGCTCGCCGATGCGCTCAACGACCACCCCAATGTTTTCAATTCGGTTTATCGTGCACTGGTCAGTTCGGGCGAGAAGTCCGGAGATCTGGCGGAAGTCCTCAACCAATTGGCTGAATACACCGAAGACAGTCAAAAGCTGCGCGGCGTGATAGTGCAGGCCGCGTTGTATCCGCTGGTGTTGTGCTTTGTGGCCCTTGGGGTGATTACCGCGCTGATGACTTACGTGGTGCCCAAAGTGACGGCGCAGTTCGATCACTACGATCAGGTACTGCCGCTGCTGACGCGAATTCTTATCGCTATCAGCGATGGTATGGCCAGCTATTGGTATACCGTGGTCATCGCTGTTATTGCCGTCGTGCTCGGTGCCCAATGGTGGCTGCGCGACCCCGAGCGGAAATTGCGTGCCCACCGCCTGCAGCTGCGCCTGCCTATGTGGGGGCCGTTAGTGCGCGAGCTCGATTCGGCGCGGATGTTGCGAACGCTGGCCATTCTGCTGTCTTCTGGTGTGCCGTTTTTGGAAACGCTGAAAGTGGCCTGTGCCACGCTCAGCAACGAACACCTGAAGCAAAGTATGGATCGCGTACGTGAAGAAGTCCGCGAGGGGAAGAGCTTCAGTCGCTGTCTGCAGGATGAGGCGGAATTACCGCCGATGGCGGTGTATATGATTGCCAGCGGTGAGTCCAGTGGTGAGCTGGAGCAAATGGTACAGCGCGCCGCGGCAAATCTGGAGCGCGAGCTGCAGGCCCGCGTACAAATGTTTATCAGCCTGTTTGAACCCTTGTTGATCGTGGTTCTCGGGCTGGTAGTCTTGTCCATCGTGCTGGCCATCCTGCTGCCGATACTGCAATTGAATAACTTGACACAATTCTAGGAGGTCGACGTGGAGTCGCTTGCATTTAACCACCGCCGTCAACAGGGTTTCACACTGCTGGAGATCATGGTGGTCATCGTCATTCTCGGTTTGCTTGTCGCCGTCGTGGCCCCGAATGTACTGCAGAATCAGGACCGCGCCATGGTGGAGAAAGCCCGCGCCGATATTGCGGTGCTGGAGCAGTCGCTGGACATGTACAAACTCGATAATCACGTTTATCCGACCACTGACCAAGGGCTGATGGCTTTGGTGAAGGCACCGCAAACCGGCCCCCAACCGAAAAACTATCGCAGTAACGGTTACATCAAACGCCTGCCCGACGATCCCTGGGGCAACCCCTACCAGTACATTCAGCCGGGTGAGCACGGTCCTTACGACCTGTATTCGCTGGGTGCCGACGGTGAAGAGGGCGGCGAGGAGCTGGCCAGTGATATCGTCAACTGGCAGGAATAAACAACGCGGATTCTCCCTGCTCGAACTGCTGGTCGTCATTTTTATTATCGGCCTGATGAGCGGGGTGGCTGTGCTGACCTTGCCGGGCAAAGACGGTGAGGCCATGCTGCGTGAAGAGCGGGCGGAGCTGATGACCAGTCTGCGCAGTGCACGCTCAGAGGCGGTGTTCAGCGGCCGAAGCCTTGGGCTGCTGTGGAATGGCAGCAGTGGCCGCTACGTCACGCTGACAGAAAGCGGCTGGCAGCCCATTACGGTTGGGCCGCTGTCTCGACAACTTGAAATGGACAGCAGCGTGCGCGCTGAAATCTCCATTGCGGGTGAGCCGCTGAAAATGCCCGAAGAGGAAGAGGGTCGCCGCCAGATGACGCCACAGATACAGTTTCTGGGCGATGGTCAGATCAGTCCCTTCGAGTGGCGCCTGCGTTCAATAGATGGCGACACGCTGGTGTTTGACGACAGTCTGAAGGTGAAGGATTAATGGGACGGCAGCGGGGTTTTACACTGCTGGAAATTATGGTCGCGCTGATGATTTTTGCGACCGCTGCGGTTGCCCTGAGTAAAAGTCTCAGTGAGGCCACGCTGAGCACGGGTGAGCTGGAAAAGCGCCAGTTTGCCGACCTGGTCGCGCAAAACCTGGTGGTTGATATTCTTCGCGAGGGTTTTGGCAATCGCAATACAGGCAAAGCCTCGCTGGCGGGTTACGACTTCGTCTGGCAGCGCAGTGTGGCTGATACGCCCCATCCCTCCATGCGTCGCGTGGAACTGACAGTGCGTATGGAGGGCGAGAAGGACACCTTGGCGACACGCATGGCCTTTCTCAAGAAATGAGTAGAACCCCGCAGAAGCCTTGTGCGTTTAACCGAATGCGGTGCCCGGGGCAGCGGGGCTTTACCCTGGTCGAACTGCTGATTGCTATCGGCATTATGGCACTGCTCGGGGTAATGGCCAGTGCGCTGTTAAACGGGGCGCTACAGAATCAGGACCATGTGGCCGAGCGGCAACAGCAACTGGAGCGCGTGGCGCTGGCCTTGCAAATGATGCGTCGCGATCTGGAGCAGCTGACGCCGCGGATTCCCCGTGATGAGCAGGGTGACCCATTACCGGCCCGATTGGTGGCCGAGCAGATCGGGGAGAACAGCGAGCTGGAGTTTGTGCACGGCGGACGGCGGTTACTGCCGGGGCAGGTGCTGAACAGCAGCTTGGAGCGCGTGCGCTACGAGGTGGAAGACGGTGTATTGCTGCGTTACAGCGCGGCGGTTGCCGACCCCACTGAAAACAGCCCTCGGCAGCGCCGCGAACTGCTGGAGGACGTGGGGCGTTTTGTTGTGAGCTTTTACGACGGCAGCCGCTGGACAAGTTTCTGGCCGCCCAGCACGCAGCTCAATGCGCTGCAACCGACTGGTTTGCGCATTGAACTGGATGTTGGTCCCTGGCCCGATATTGAAATGAACGTGCTACTGCCGGAGCTGGTGCAATGAGGGCGCCTCCAGCCAAGCAGCGTGGCGCCGCGCTGATGATGGTACTGCTGATGGTCGCCATCATGCTGGTGCTGTCGGTAAACCTGATCGACGCTGTGCGCTACAACAGTCAGCGCCTGTTCAATCAGCGATTGATGGATCAGGCCTACTGGTATGCGCTGGGTGGAGAGCGCATTGCGGTATTTGCGCTGGAAGACATTGCCGGTGAGTCGGTGGTGACACTGAATCAGAATTGGGCGCGCAAGGATATCGTGTTTCCGGTAGACGGTGGCTCTATCGCCGGGCTGGTTGAGGACGAGCAGGCCTGTTTTAACGTCAATCGCCTGTATTTGTCGGATGAAGCCGCCCAAAGTGGCAGTCGCAGCCCCGCCCAGCAGGTGCTGGAAGGCTTGCTGCTGAATCTGGAGTTGAATCCTCAGCGCGCAGCCTTTATTACTCAGCGGCTGAGCGACTGGGTCGATGCCGACTTTTCTCCCGAGGGGACGTACGGCGCGGAAGATTTGACCTACACGGCGGCAGACTATCCTTATTTGCCGCCCAACCAGCCTCTCGACTCGCTGAGCGAAATGAGCTTGTTTGCCGAGTTCGAAGAGGATGAAGAAGCGGCACTGCGACCGTATTTATGCGCGTTGCCGGAGATTGAAACGGGGCTGAATATCAATACCCTCAGCCCGGAAGACGCGCCACTGCTGGCGGCTGCGATTGGGAATATTCTGGCGGTGCCCGTGGTGCAGCAGATTATTGAAGAGCGCCCGGAAGAAGGCTGGGCGACGGTTGAAGATTTTGTCGTGATGCTGGGGCTGTCAGAGGGGCAGCCCATTCCGGCAGAGTTGCAGGCCGGGCTGACGGTCAAGTCGCGATATTTTCGCGGCCTTGCCGATGTGTTGTACGAGCAGCGACGCCTGCGTTTGTACAGCCGCTTGGTGTTGAACAATGGCAAGGTTTACGCCTATGCGCGTGAATATGGAGAAGTTTTTTGAGCGAACGACTATTGCTATCCATGCCCGCAGACGGTGATCTTCGTATTCACTGGCTGCACTGGAGCGACAGCACTCAGCAACGTCTGGATACCGGCAGCATAGAGGCTGGCGGTTCACTGGACGATCTCGGTGAACGGTTTGCCGGGGTGCCTTGCTACGTCATTGTGCCCGGTGAATGGGTGAGCTGGCAGCAGGTTGTTCTGCCCAAAGGGGGGCGTGTGGGTCTCGCTGCGCTGCCTTTTCAATTGGAAGAACAGCTTTGCAGTGATCTGGATTCGCTGCATCTGGTCTGCGGCAACATTGTGGCGAATCAGCCCAGCGATGTGCTGGTGGTTGATCGCCAGCGCATGGACGAGTGGTTTGCCCTGTTAAAAGACAGCGGTTTAAAAGTAAAAAGCCTGCTGCCTGACTATGCTGTTTTGCCGGAAAACGTGGTGCTGCTGGACGAGCGCAGGGCGACCGTGCGCTTGCCTGCAGCGGCGGCCAGCTTGAGCACCGATAATCTGTCAGCTTGGTGGCAGGTCGCCGGAGGTGATGTAAGCCCGCGTTGTTACAGCGAGCAGGGGGCGGCGATTGCCGTGAGCTTACCCGCAGAAAGCACGCAAACCTATGAACAGCGGCTGGAGCAGATTGCCAGGCTGTTTTCGCCCTGGCCGATGAATCTTCTCAGTGGCGATTATCGCCTGAAAGAAGAGAGTAATGTCCTCTGGCAGCGGCTGCGCTGGCCGGTGGCACTTGCGGGGCTGCTGTTAGCACTGCACTGGCTCAGTCTGGGCCTGGAAATTGCCGACAGCCGTCGCCAGATTGCGCTCTATGAACAGGGCATTGACGATATTTATCGAGACACTTTCCCCGGTGCGCGTATTGTCAATGCGCGCAGCCAGATGCGTAGCCAGTTGGCGGCGTTGGAGGGAGGGAATGTTGAGCAGTCGGCGTTCATGCCCTGGTTGGACCGCATTGCCCGCGCCAGTAAAGGAGACAGTGGTATCCGCCTGCAGCAGCTCAACTACGAGAAAAATGCCGTTAAAGTGCTGATCGCTGCCGATGGCTACGAGCAGGTAGACCGATGGGTAGCGGCCTTGTTGTCACAGGGCTTTGAGGTTGAACGCGGTGCGTTTGGTCAGGAGCAAACAGGAATCACTGGCCAGCTGGTATTGCGGGAGGGCGGCAAATGAAGTCACTCAATGCTCTGTTGGATGGACGCTCGGAACGCGAGCGCTGGATTTTACTGGGCGGCATTTTTGCGGGTATCCCGCTACTGGTGTGGTTACTGCTGTGGCAGCCGTTGCTGGATGCGCGCGCCAGCGCTGAGGAGCGTCTGGCCCAACGCCAGCAGATTTATAGTTGGATGCAAGGCGCCGCTGCGCAAGTGACCGCCGCGCGCGGGCGAGGGCAGTCACTCGGCACCGTCAGTGGCTCTCCGCAGCAGCAGATTACCAGTGCTGCCCGCCAGTTTGGTGTGAATATCAGCCGCATTGAACCGCAAAGTAACGGTCGGTTCCTCGTGCAAGTGGCGATGACGGATTACAACAGCGCCGTGCGGTTTATCGATGCCTTGCTGATGGCCGGTATGCCGCTGGATTCTCTGTCGATGGGGCGGCTGGATGTGCCTGGCCGGGTGTCGCTGCGAGCGACTCTGGGAGGCGCATAGTGAAACGCTTGGGTGTCGCACTTCTCGCCATTGTTGTTTTACTTGGCAGTCTGGTCTGGCAAGCCCCGGCCTGGCTGTTGACCGATACCTTGCGAGACCGTTTACAGGGTGTAGAGCTGGGGGCGGCCTCGGGCGGGCTTTGGCAGGGGCGACTCAGCCACGTTGTGGTGCAGGGCTTGCAGCTCGACGAGATTCATTGGCGTGTTCAGCCGTCTGGCCTTTGGAATCAGCGGCTGCTGCAGGTGACGACTGCCGCGCCAGTGGACGTCTCTGCTGAGTTGGGACTGGCTGATGCAGAAACACTGATCGCGTCGGATGTTCAGGCAAGAGGGCAGATTGCGCCCCTGTTAGACGCAGTGGATGTACCCAGTATGGGCTTCGATGGGCAGTTTATTGCCCGACTCGAACAAGCCCAGCTGACGGCGAAAGGGTGCAGCGAACTGCAGGGTAAAGTCAGTATTGATCAGCTCAGCGGCGATGTAGATGGGCTTGATGCTCTGGGCAGTATCCAATCAACACTGAGCTGCAGCGGTGGACAGATTGTGGTGAGTATCGATCCCGATAACCCGATGAAAGTCCGGGGCAACCTGCGTATTGCGATGAATGGTATGCCGCGCGGGCAGATACAGTTGAGTCCGCCTGAGGGCAGCGCGCTGTACAACAGTCTCAGCCAATTTTTTGGCAAGCCGCGGAACGGCAAGGACTTCGTGCTGCGCTTTTAACGCGAGTCCTGCGTCGACGACGGGCTCAGTCCGCATTGTTCGAGTAGTTCACCGCTGAGTTGTACATGACGCTGGAACGCCTTGAGGAACTGCTCGCCGCGTTCTGTCAGCTGTTTCTGCCATGCCTGATACGCGGAGGGCAGGGCAAGCTGTACTGCCAGCTCTCCGCTCAGCCCCTCCAGCTCAGTGAGCAGTGCTTGTTGATGCCGGTTGGCGAGGCTGGCCTCGGCCTGGATGCCGGCAATAAAGAGCTTGTGCAGTACCTGAGCGAATATCCTGGCATTTTCATTGGCGCTTCCGGTCAGGCACAGCTGTCTGCCGTTAAGGCGCTGTTCGAGCAGCGCGTTAGCCTGTTTCAATCCACTATTCGACTGGCGCTGAAAGCGTAACCATTCCCCTCCAAGACCCCGGCGGATATCCGCGAGTATGGGGATCAACTCGCGATAGCGATGATAGTCGAGGCCTGCCAGCCACTGCTGTTGTAATACCCGCCAGTGTGCCAGTGCGGTGACTGCAACATCCCGCTGTTCGGGTGGGTAGGGCTGACGGTGCTGAGCGGGGGCCTGCCATAGCTCGCGAAACTCCGGGCCGGCAATCAAGGCATTGAAAATCAGTGCGGGGAGTTGTTTGCGCTTCTGGCGTTTGGCTGACAGCAGGCTGGCTTTCAACTCGGCTTCACTGTCGTCCAGTATCTCAATACAGGCGTCCACCTCATCCAAAAATCGCAAGGCAAAGAGTAACGCTGACGCATTATCGCCGTGACGGCCCAATATACTGTTCTTCTCTGCGAGGGTCTGGCCCAGCGCGCAGCGGCGCAGGCGCAAAAACTCCAGCAGATTGATCTGCTCGCTGTCGACGGGGAATGTTATTGCCGCTGCGCTTGGCAATGCGGGGAGGGCGGCTGGGGCAGGAACGGGAGCTTGCCTGTCGAGCGTACGGCTCAGTGATTGGGTATATCGCTGCCAAAGGGCCTCATAGGCATCAGGTCTGTCACCGCAGGACACCAGCAGTGAGCTGAACAGCAGGTAGCAAACAATGCGGGTCACGGTGTCAGAGTGGTGACGATCGCGTCAATCAGTTCCGGATCAGTGGGTTTGGTTTTCGAGGGAAACGCCGTGGCTTCGCCTGAGCGGGGGTTGAACAGGTATTTGTAAAAATTCCATTTCGGCGCGACGCCGCTTTGCGACACAGCCAGTTTCAGCAGCGGTTGGGGCTCTTCGCAGCGTACACAGCCGCGGCGGAATACCGGAAAGGTGACACCGTAGTTGGCGTGACAAACTTTGGCTGTCCGCTCACTGTCTTCATATTCCTGCCCGCCGAAGTCGCCGGTGGGAATACCCAGTATCAGCAGGCCCTGATCGCGATAGCGTTGATACAATGCCTCCAGGCCATCAAATTGCGAGGTGTAGCCGCAGAGGCTGGCGGTGTTCACAATCAACACAGCGCGTGCCTGCTGCAGGGTTTTGCACAGGGGTAATGACCCCGCTTCCAGAGTGGGAAGCTCGCTGTTGAGATAGTCGGGACATTGCCAGTCAGCTTGACTGGACGCCGCCGCTTGGCCAGCCATAAGCAAACCTAGCATCAGCAGCGAGAGAGCGATGCGCATTGGAGAACCGCCTGTTTAGAACTCGCTGTCTTCGTAGAGAGAGCGGTGACAATTGCGAGGTGTCGACAGCGATGATTCTTTCTCGTCGCTGCGCACCGGAATGGGCGCAAGAGGAGGCAGTGTTATGGTTTGCCAGAGTGAAACCAGAGCGGCATAGCATTTTTCGATCATGGTGTGTCGACCTCCGTTGTGGCAGTAACGCCATCTTTGCATAGACATCCTCGCACAGCAAAGCTGCGTAGTACTATACGAGTTGTCGCGGTGGACCGATCAGTCGCGAGAAACCTGGAGAAGTGATGTTGTTGAAGCAGTTGCTGGCGCTGGTAGACCTGGAAACAACCGGGCCGAGGCCGTCTGCAGACCGTATTACTGAGGCGGCGGTGCTACGTCTGGAGAACGGCGAAGAGCAGCGCTGGGAATCGCTGTTCAATGTGGATGTTGCTATCCCTGCTTTTGTTCAGCAACTCACCGGTATTTCAGCCGAGATGCTGGCGGGCGCACCCCGTTTCTGCGATCGCGCGGCCGAGCTTTTTCAGCTACTCGATGGCGCGATATTGGTCGCGCACAATGCCCGTTTTGACGCGGGCTTCCTCAAGCAGAGTTTTACGGCGAGCGGCTATGATTACCGTCCGCGAATTCTTTGTACTCTCAAGCTGGCCCGCGCACTTTATCCACACTGGCCCAAGCACGGTCTCGACGCCCTCTGCGAGCAGATTGCCTATCACCGGGATACCCGCCACCGTGCAATGGCCGATGTGTTGGCGATGAAGGCCTTTCTGGATTACGCCATTGCGGATGTTGGTGAAGCGGAGGTCATGGCCCAGTTTGAGGCGCAGCTACAGCGCCCCAGCCTTCCGCCACAGCTTCCACCTGAGCAGCTCAGTGCCGTTCCGGATCGTCCGGGTGTTTATCGCTTTTATGGTGACGGCGATGCGCTTTTGTATGTCGGCAAAAGTGTGTCTATGCGCAAACGGGTGCTTTCGCATTTTCGCAGTGATATGCATTCCAGCAAGGCGCAGAAAATGCTTCGCCGACTCACGCGCATTGAGGTCACCGAAACCGCTGGAGAACTCGGTGCACTGTTGCTGGAAAGCCAGCAGATCAAAACCCTGAGCCCGCTTTACAATCGCCAGTTGCGCCGTCAGCGCGAACTGTGTGTGGTGCAATTACAGCCCGATGAACAGGGTTATTTACACCCCGTGTTTATTGGCGACGAAGCACTGGATTCGGTAGAGGGGATTTTTCTTTTTCGGCACCGGAAGCAGGCGACAGCCTTGTTCTTGCGTATTGCCCGCGAGCAGCAGTTGTGTCTGCGCAGGTTGGGGCTTGAGAGTGGACGTGGCAACTGCTTTGCCTACCAGCTCAAACGCTGTGCCGGGGCCTGTTGCGGCGAACAGAGTGCGGCTGAGTACAATGCGCGGCTGCTGTCTCAATTGGCGACGCGTAAGCTGGAGAGCTGGCCGTTCTCCGGCCCTGTGCTGATTCGTGAGCAGCGTGCCGACAGGCGCCGCACTGACTGGTTTTTGGTGGATCACTGGCGCATCTTCGGTTGTTTTAGGGGGCGTCGCCCCAGCCAGAAACGCTGTCATGAAGCGCTGTCGCAAGCTCCGGCGTTTGATTTCGATCTCTACTGTATTTTGCTCGAATTCCGCAAATCCCGGGAGTGGCTGCCGCTGCCCGTCACCAAGTCGTGAAGCGCGGCGGGGAATGTCCTACAATACGCGCCCGGATTGGAACTTGCCGTGTTGCAAGCCCGACGATATCGACTGTCCAGCTATATAGGCCGCGTATGAGCATTTCATCATTTCACCCCCCGAAACGTACCCTGATGGGCCCCGGCCCCTCCGATGTGCCCCAGCGTATTCTCGACGCGTTGGGCAGGCCCACACTGGGTCATTTGGATCCACTGTTCATCGGCATGATGGATGAGCTGAAAAGCCTGCTGAAATACGCCTTCAAGACGGAAAACGAACTGACTCTGCCTATCTCGGCGCCGGGGTCAGCGGGGATGGAAGCCTGCTTCGTTAATCTCGTGGAGCCGGGTGACAAGGTTGTAGTGTGTATCAACGGTGTGTTCGGTAAGCGGATGCTTGAAAACGTCACCCGTACCGGCGGCGTACCGGTGATTGTGGACAGTGAGTGGGGCAAGCCGGTAGACGTTGCGAAAGTGGAGGCGGCGCTCCAGGCCAATCCCGATGCCAAGGTGCTGGCCTTTGTTCACGCTGAAACATCGACCGGAGCGGTAAGTGATGCCAAAGCGCTGTGTGCGCTGGCGAAACAGCACGGTTGCTTGAGCCTGGTCGATGCCGTGACGTCACTGGGTGGCGTGGAGCTGCGTGTGGACGAATGGGGTATCGATGCTATTTATTCCGGCAGCCAGAAATGCCTGTCGTGTACGCCGGGACTGTCGCCGGTCAGTTTCAGCCACGCTGCCGTTGAGGCGATTAAAGCGCGTAAACACCCGGTGCAGAGCTGGTTTCTGGATATGAATCTGATTCTCGGTTACTGGGGCGAAGGCGGCAAACGCGCCTACCACCACACGGCACCGGTCAATGCTTTGTACGGTTTGCACGAGTCTCTGGTGATCTTGCAGGACGAGGGGCTTGAGAATGCCTGGGCCCGCCATGCGGCCATGCATCGTTGTCTCGCCGCCGGTCTGGAAAGTTTGGGTATTCGCTTCGTGGTGGATGCCGACAGCCGATTGCCACAACTCAACAGTGTTTACATCCCTGAGGGGGTGGATGATGCCGCGGTTCGCCAGCAACTGTTGGAAAAACACAATCTTGAGATCGGCGCTGGACTTGGCGATTTCGCCGGCAAAGTCTGGCGGATTGGCCTGATGGGCTACAGCGCAAGGATGGAAAATATTCGCTTATTACTGTCGGCGTTGGCCGAAGCCATGCAGGCGCAGGGCTATGATTGTGATGCGGCTGCAGCTATTGCGGCGGCAGAAGCTGCTCAGGGCTGACATCCCTCATGTTGTTGCTGGGGCGCTATGCCCCGGTTTGCTGTTTCGGTTTATGCCGATAGTTCAGCGCCGAGACTCTGCTAAGCTGCGATGGCGGTCTTTCTGTTTAGCGCCGCGATATAAGAAGGATACAAAGCGTGAGTATTTCGGTTCAGTTTATTGAGCAGATTCGTTCGGACTTGCTGAAAAGCATTGAGGACGACGCCATCAGTCTACCGACCTTGCCTGAAGTCGCTCTGGAAATCCGCGAGGCTGCCAATGATCCCGATATCGAGATTGCGGCGCTGGCAGCGATCATTGAGCACGACAGTTCTATTGCCGCCAGACTGATAAGGGTGGCGAACAGTTCGCTGATGCGCGGACTGGAACCGACCTATGATGTTAAAGGTGCCATCTCCCGAATTGGCCTGGGGTACACTTCAACCATGGTCACCACCTTGGCCATGCAGCAAATTTTTCTCTCGAGCAAAGAAGTGCTCAATAAACGAATGCGGGCACTGTGGATGCACAGCGCGGACGTAGGCGCAATCTGCCACACCTTGGCGCGCGGGCAGCGACACCTAAAGCCGGAGTTGGCAACACTGGCAGGAGTCGTTCATCAAATCGGGGCGCTGCCGGTCCTGTCCTATGCAGTGGGGCGCGGCTTTCTTCGGGATCATCCTGAAATGCTGGATCAAGCGCTGATTTCGCTAACGCCGGAATTGGGGCGTACGATCCTTGAGTCTTGGGGCTTTCCCGAGGAGCTGGTGAAGGTGCCCCAGGCTCACCTGGATTTTACCCGTCAGTGCGAGCGCTCGGATTACGCTGATTTGGTGACCGTTGCCAATCTCCACAGTTACGTGGGTACTGACCACCCTCTGGCGTCTGTCGACTGGTCCAATGTGACCGCCTTTGCACGCCTGGGTTTGCCGCTCAGCCCGGACGGTATGGACGAAAGCTATCATCAGCAGATCGAGCAGATGCAAGAGCTGCTGCGAGCCTGAGAGGCTCAGTCTTTGGGCTGAGCGTCGAATTGTTGACCGTTTACCGCCTTGCTGACATCGCTCATCAGGTATAGATAAAGCGGCATAATGGCCTCGGGATCGGGGTTGCTGCCGGGGTCTTCGCCGGGATAGGCCGTGCGGCGCATAACGGTGTTGGTGGCACCGGGATTGATGCTGTTGACTCGTACCTTGTTCAGCTCAAATTCTTCATCGGCAAAAATATCCATCATTGCCTCGGTGGCAAACTTCGATACTGAGTAGGCTCCCCAAAATGCGCGGCCTTTGCGACCAACGCTGGATGAGGTGAAAACCAGCGATGCACCGTCCGCGGCCGCCAACAGTGGCAGTAACGCCTGTGTCATCAAAAACGCGCCGGTCACGTTGACCTGCAGCACGTCCTGCCAGCTATCCAGCGTGGTTTGTGCCAGTGTGCGGCGCTGCCCCAGAAGGCTGGCGTTGTGCAGCAAGCCGTCGAGTTTGCCAAATGCATTTTCCAGTGCCTCGGCCAACTGCTCGTAGTCGGTCTGACTGGCGCCCTGCATATTCATCGGGAAAATGGCGGGCTCGGGATCGCCTGCGGCGACGATTTCATCGTACACCGCTTCCAGCTTTTCGGTCGTGCGACCGAGCAAGATCACTGTCGCGCCGTGCCGGGCAAAGCTGATGGCGGCAGCGCGGCCGATACCGTCGCCGGCGCCGGTAACCAGAATGACCTTGTTTTTCAGACAATCCGGGTTGGCATGAAAGTCAGCGGGCAGGCGTTGTGGCACGGTCAGTCCTCTAGCAGTTGGAGATCGCGAAGGGCGGCAAGCAGCCCCTGCGGGGTGTCGATAATACGATCGGGGTTCCAGTCTTCGGGGGTTTCGCCCTCCGACACATAGCCGTAGCGACAGGCAATGGTGGGCATCTGTGCATTTTGTCCTGCCTCGATATCGCGACGGTGGTCGCCCACGTAAACGGCTTCGTCGGCGCGGATGCCAAGCTGGGCGCAGGCCAGCAGTATTGGCTCGGCGGCGGGTTTGCGTTCCCGCACGTGGTCGGGGCAGATCGCGGTGGCACAGCGTTCGGTCAGGCCGAGTTGCTCCAGCAGGGGAGTGGTAAAGCGCTCGGGTTTGTTGGTAACAATGCCCCAGGCAATATCGCGGGCTTCCAGCGCCTGTAACTGCTCATCCATGCCGGGGAACAGCGAGGTCTGTTCTGACAGTGCCTGTTCGTAGCGATCAAGGAAGGCGTTCAACAGGCCGTCAAAGTCAGGATGTTCCGGCGTCAGTGAAAAACCGAGGTTGACCACCGCGCGGGCGCCGTCCGATACCCGGTGGCGAACGGCGTCATAGTGTTGCAGCGGAAGGCCGTGCTCGCTCAGCAGGCTGTTCAGTACTCGCGTGAAGTCAGCGGCTGTGTCCAGCAGCGTGCCGTCCAGATCGAAAAGAACCGCTTTCAGCATCACAGCGGCTTGGTGACATGAACCATGTAGTTCACATCCACATCGCGCTCGTTCAGGCGGTAACGTTTGAACAGCGGGTTGTAAGTCAGACCGGTCATATGCTGCAGCTGCAGCTCGTTTTCGCGCAGCCACTCTGCCAATTCTGCCGGGCGGATAAATTTGCCGTATTCGTGGGTGCCTTTTGGCAGCAGGCCCAGGATATATTCGGCGCCAACGATGCTCAGGGCAAAAGCCTTGGGATTGCGGTTGATGGTGGAAAAATACAGGTGGCCGCCGGGTTTGCAGAGTTTAGCGCAGGCGCGAATGACGGACGCCGGGTTTGGGACGTGTTCCAGCATTTCCAGGCAGGTGACCACGTCGTAGTAGCCCGGCTGATCGTCGGCCAGCTCCTCGGCGGTGGTCTGGAAGTAGTCGACCTTGGCGCCTGACTCCAGTTGATGCAGGCGAGCCACATTGAGCGGCTCCTCGCCCATGTCGATGCCGGTGACCTTGGCGCCGCGCAGGGCCATGGCTTCAGACAGAATACCGCCGCCGCAGCCGATATCGACGACACGTTTTTCTGCGAGTGGCGAGCGCTCGTCGATGTAGTTCACGCGCAGGGGGTTGATGTCGTGCAGGGGTTTGAATTCGCTGTTGCGGTCCCACCAGCGATGGGCCAGCTCTTCAAACTTGGCGATTTCTGCGGGGTCGACATTGCCGTGTTGCGGGGATGTCTGCATCTTACTCTCCACTGATTTTGCGGCGCCAGTACTGCGCTTTTTCAATAAGTTCGCGGCTGTCCAGCGTGGTCAGCGCGCCATTATCCAGTATTCGTCGGCCCTTGATCCAGCTGTGCTGCACGCGGTGGCTGATTTGGGTGTACACCAGTTGCGATACCGGTGTGTATACGGGCTGCTGGGCGAGATCGGATAAGTCGATGGCAATGACATCGGCCTGTTTGCCGGCTTCGAGACTGCCGACCAGGTGGTCGATGCCCAGCGCCCGGGCGCCATTGATTGTCGCCATGCTCAAGGCGTAGTGGTCGGGCACGGCGGCGGCATTACTGGCAACGGCCTTGCCCAACAGAGCAGCAGTACGTAACTCGCCGAATAGGTCCAGATCGTTATTGCTCGCGGCGCCATCAGTGCCTAGTGCCACATTGACCCCCGCGGCACGCATGGCTTCGACAGGCGAAAACCCGCTCGCAAGTTTCAGATTGGACTCCGGACAATGGATGGCGTGGCTGCGGTGCTGCGCCAATAAAGCGATATCGTCCTCACTCAAGCAGGCCAGGTGGACGCACTGGGTACGCGGCCCGAGAATGCCCAGCTTGGCAAGGCGCTCAATGGGGCGGAGGCCGGTCTGTTTTACCGCGTCGTCGACTTCCTGGGCGGTTTCCTGCAGGTGAATCTGAATCGGCGCATCCAGCTCCTCGGCAAACATTGCCACTTTGCCCAAGGCGTCGTCGCCGACCGTGTAGGGGGCGTGGGGGCCGAAGGCAACGAAAATCGTATCGCTGTGCTTGTAGGTGTCGCGCAGAGCGAGGCCCTTGCGGAAATACTCCTCCGGACCGCTGCCCCAGGCGCTGGGGAAATCAAAAATAGGAAAGCTGAGCTGGGCGCGAATGCCGGCGCGACGGGCGACGTCGGCGGTGACTTCCGGGAAGAAGTACATATCGCTGAAGGTCGTGGTGCCGCCACGCAGCATTTCAGCAATGGCCAGTGCGCTGCCATCGCGCACAAATTCTTCGCTCACCCAGCGGCCTTCTGCGGGCCAGATGTGGTCATTCAGCCAGGTGTGCAGCGGTTGGTCATCGGCCATGCCGCGAAACAGGCTCATGGCAGAGTGGCCGTGGGCATTGATCAGGCCAGGCATAAGCGCGTGTTCGGGGAGCTCGACGTGCTCCTTTGTGTTGAGCCTTCGGGCCTCATCAGCTGGCAGGATGGCGTCGATCATGCCGTCGCGAATAGCAAGGGCGTGGCCTTCCAGTACCGGGCAGCCTTCGGTCATCGGCAGTATCCAGCGGGGAAAGAGCAGTGTGTCGATATCGGTATGATCAGCGCGGTTCATGCGTATCCCGTCGTGGTTGTCGGTCAGTTGTTGCGCGGGGCCTGGATATCGGCCGGACAGCGGCGCAAGTATACCTGTTCTGCAAGGCTGTTGTCGGGATAGTGCAAGGATTTTCGGCGATATCGAGCTGTCTATGCGTCATTGAAATATGCTAATATTGCCGCTTTGTTCCCGCTCCCTGTCGCCTCTCTCGGGTGGTGTGATTGTGGTGGAAAAAAGCGCCGGGACAGGTCAGCACAGGTGTTGGCCGCAGGCGCATAAAATAAGGATGCTTGCTATTCATGGCTGACAACGCAAAAGAAATACTGCCGGTCAATATTGAGGACGAACTGAAGCAGTCCTATCTGGATTACGCCATGAGCGTTATCGTCGGTCGGGCGCTGCCCGATGTGCGCGACGGCCTCAAGCCGGTTCACCGCCGGGTTCTGTTTGCCATGAGCGAACTGAGTAATGACTGGAACAAGGCGTACAAGAAGTCGGCGCGTGTTGTCGGTGATGTTATCGGTAAATATCACCCGCATGGTGATTCAGCGGTTTACGACACCATTGTTCGTATGGCTCAGCCTTTCTCCATGCGCTACATGTTGGTTGATGGTCAGGGTAACTTTGGCTCCATCGATGGTGACAACGCGGCGGCCATGCGTTACACCGAGATTCGCATGCAGAAAATCTCCCACGAGATGCTGGCGGACCTCGACAAGGAAACGGTCGACTGGGTGCCCAACTACGATGGCACCGAGAAAATTCCGGCCGTGCTGCCGACTAAAATTCCCAGCTTGTTGGTAAATGGTTCTTCCGGTATCGCCGTAGGCATGGCCACCAATGTGCCACCCCACAACCTGACGGAAGTGGTGAACGGCTGTCTGGCGCTGCTGGATAATTCGGATATCACCGTCGAAGAATTGATGGAGCATATTCCAGGGCCGGACTTCCCCACGGCAGCGATTATCAATGGTCGCGCCGGTATTGTTGAGGCCTATAAGACAGGCCGTGGCCGCATTTATGTTCGCGCCCGCGCCGAGGTCATCAGCAATGAAAAGACCAACAAAGACACCATTGTTGTTACCGAACTGCCGTATCAGGTGAACAAGGCCCGGCTGATCGAAAAGATCGCCGAGCTGGTGAAAGATAAGAAGATAGAGGGTATTGCTGAGCTGCGCGACGAGTCTGACAAAGATGGCTTGCGTGTGGTGATCGAGATGAAGCGCGGTGAATCAGGCGAAGTGGTGCTCAATAACCTCTACGCCCAGACGCAACTTCAAAACGTCTTCGGTATCAATATTGTCGCGCTGGTTGATAATCAGCCGCGTATCCTCAATCTCAAAGAACTGCTGGAATACTTTATCCGTCACCGCCGTGAGGTAGTGACTCGCCGTACCGTTTACCTGCTGCGCAAGGCCCGCGAGCGCGGCCACGTGCTGGAAGGTCTGGCAGTTGCCATTTCCAACATTGATGAGGTGATTGCCACCATCAAGGCGTCGGCGACGACTCAGGAAGCTAAAGATAATCTGATTTCACGAGGCTGGGGTCTCGGCGAAGTCAGCGGCATGCTGGAGCGAGCGGGCGAGGATGCCTGCCGCCCGGACGATCTGGAAGCCCAGTTCGGCGTGCGCGATGGCAAGTACTGGCTGTCACCGGCCCAGGTTCAGGCAATTCTGGATCTGCGTCTGCAAAAGCTGACCGGACTCGAGCATGAGAAACTGCTGGCCGAGTATCAGGAAAAACTGGCTGAAATCGCCGAGTACTTGAACATTCTGGCTAACCCGGATGTGCTGCTGGACGTAATTCGCGGTGAGCTGAATCAGGTGGTTGCTGACTTCGGTGATGACCGTCGCACTGAAATTGTGGCGTCGCAGCTGGACCTGACCCACGAAGACCTGATTCCCGAAGAAGAGCGTGTCGTCACCATTTCTCACAGCGGGTATGCCAAGTCGCAGCCGCTAGATGCCTACGCGGCCCAGCGCCGCGGTGGCATGGGTAAATCCGCGACCGCAGTAAAAGAAGAGGACTTTGTTGAGCACCTGCTGGTTGCCAATACCCACGACACGATTCTGTGCTTCAGCAACATCGGCAAAGTGTATTGGTTGAAGGTGTATCAGATTCCGGTAGCGGGGCGTAACTCCCGCGGACGCCCCATGGTCAACCTGTTGCCACTGGGTGAAGACGAACGCATTACCTCAATTTTGACGGTACATGAGTACACCGAGGGCTACTTCATCTTCATGGCGACGGCCAATGGCACGGTGAAGAAGACGCCGCTGGAGGCCTTCTCGCGGCCGCGCAGCGTAGGGCTGATAGCACTGGACCTGGATGAAGGTGATGTGCTGATCGGTACCGCGATTACCGACGGTGGCAACGACGTTATGCTGCTGACCAGCGGTGGTAAAGCGGCGCGCTTTGCCGAGGGTGATGTACGTGCCATGGGTCGTACTGCTCGCGGTGTGCGCGGTGTACGCATGGACGACGATCAGCAGGTCATCTCGATGATCATCCCTCAGGAAAATGGCCGGGTGCTGACCGTGTCGGAAAATGGCTACGGCAAGCGCACAGATGTTGAAGAGTATCCCTGTAAAGGGCGCGGCAACCGCGGCGTTATCGCCATGACCATGAGTGAACGCAACGGCGCACTGATCGGTGCGGTGCAGGTATTCGATGGCGACGACCTGATGCTGATTACGGATCAGGGCACCCTGGTGCGCACGCGCACCGATGAGATTTCGCTGCTGAGCCGCAACACTCAGGGCGTTAAAGTCATTCGCCTGCGCGAAGATGAACGCCTGGTAGGTGTTCAGCGGGTCGCTGAGCAGGATGCCGACAGTGTGGTTGGCGAGGACGGGGACGACGCTCTAGCGGCAGATACCGTTGCGCCGACAGACGCTGATAGTGCTGGCGAAGCCGGAGACAGCCCGGTCGCAGAGTAAATGTGACCGGTCATTATTTTATACACCGTAATTGAAACAACAGGATTGGAGCAGAACAGATCATGGCGCGTGTCTACAATTTTTGCGCAGGACCGGCAGCGATTCCCGAAGCCGTACTTCGTCAGGCTCAGGAAGAACTGCTGGATTGGCGGGGCCGTGGCCTGTCAGTGATGGAGATGAGCCATCGTTCCGACGAGATGGTAGGCATTGCCAATGAAGCTGAAGCGGATCTGCGTGAGCTGCTGGGTATCAGCGATGACTATGCCGTTCTGTTTCTGCAGGGTGGCGCCAGTACGCAGTTTGCGTCAGTGCCGCTGAATCTGGCCGAAGACGGCGATGTTGTGGACTACGTCAATACCGGGCAATGGTCGAAAAAGGCGATCAAAGAAGCCGGGCGCTACGCCAATGTAAATGTGGTGGCCAGTTCCGAGGACAGCAACTTTTCCAGCATTCCGGCTTTTGACAGCTGGCAGCTCAGTGACAATGCGGCCTATCTGCACTACACCCCCAATGAAACCATTGGCGGCGTTGAGTTTTTCTGGACGCCTGAGGTGAATGCGCCGCTGGTGGCCGACATGTCCTCTACCATCCTGTCGCGCCCGATTGATGTAAATAAGTTCGGTGTGATCTATGCCGGCGCCCAGAAAAACATTGGACCTGCGGGTCTGACCATCGTCATCGTTCGCAAAGATCTGTTGGGCAAAGCGCGAGCGGCCACGCCGACGATGCTCGACTACAAGACCGCCGCGGATAATGACTCCATGTACAACACGCCGCCAACGCTGGCCTGGTACTTGTCAGGTTTGGTGTTTAAGTGGCTGAAAGCGCAGGGTGGTCTGAATGCGGTGGAGCAGACCAACCGTCGCAAAGCGGAAAAACTGTACGGCTATATTGATGCCAGCGGTTTCTACAGCAACCCCGTTGAAGTGGCCAGCCGCTCGCTGATGAATATTCCTTTCGTGCTGGCCGATAGCAGTTTGGATAAAGCTTTTCTGGCGGGCGCCGATGAGGCGGGCCTGCTGAACCTCAAAGGTCACCGCTCCGTGGGTGGTATGCGTGCCAGCATCTACAACGCCGTGCCTGAGGCCGCGGTGGATGCGCTGATCGACTACATGAAAGATTTCGCGAAGGGCAATGGCTAAGCGATGAGCGATTCAAGCGATAAGCCGGTAAATCTGAGCGATTTACGGCAGGCGATCGACAGTATCGACAGCCAGATTCACGAGCTGTTGAATCGTCGTGCCCGCTGCGCCCAGCAGGTTGCCCAGGTCAAGCTCCGGGAGTTTGAAGAGGCGCAGAAGTTTGAGTCGGGTGAAGGTAACAGCAGTGCTCAGCAACTGCTGTTCTACCGTCCGGAACGCGAAGCACAGGTGTTGGCGCGGGTTAAGGCGGCGAATCAAGGGCCGCTGGCCGACGACACCGTCGCCTATATCTTTCGCGAGATCATGTCTGCCTGCCTGGCGCTTGAGAAGCCCATGGAGGTCGCCTACCTGGGGCCGGAGGGGACGTTCACCCAAGCGGCGGCGCTTAAGCATTTTGGCCACGCGGTGATCAGTGTGCCGCAGACTACCATCGATAGCGTCTTTGCTCAGGTGGAGTCCGGTCAGTGTCATTACGGTGTGGTGCCGGTGGAAAACTCCACTGAGGGTATGGTGTCCCACACCCTTGATGCCTTTATGAACTCGTCGCTGAAAATCTGCGGCGAAGTGGAACTTCGGGTGCGCTTGAATCTTTTGGTCGCCAATGGCGAGGCTGGAGATATCAAGCGTATCTGTGCGCACCAGCAGGCATTGGCCCAGAGCCGCCGCTGGCTGGATGCCAATTTCCCCAATGTGGAGCGGGTCGCGGTCAGCAGCAATGGTGAAGCCGCACGCATGGCGAGCACCGATCCCGGCGTCGCGGCCATCGCGGGGGATTTGGCGGCGCAGCAATACGGACTGAATAAACTGGCGGTGGATATTGAAGATCAGCCAGATAACACCACCCGCTTCCTGGTTATCGGTCGTGAGGACGTGGCGCCCAGTGGTCGCGATAAGACCTCTATTGTGGTCTCGGCTCACAACCGTCCCGGTGCGTTGTTCAAATTGCTGGAGCCCTTCGAGCAGAACAATGTCATGCTGACTCGCATCGATACCCGGCCTTCCCGAACAGAAACCTGGACGTATGTGTTCTTCATTGAATTTGAAGGGCACCAGCAGGATGCCAAGATAGCGTCGATTCTCGACACCATTTCTCAGCAGACCGTGATGTGCAAGATTCTCGGCTCCTATCCCAAGGCCGCGCTGTAAGGCGTGACAGGCGGACGCCGGAGCCGTTTCTGCTGTTATTTTGAGAGGCAAACATGACGTGCGATTTTATAGCTCTGGCCAATGAGGGCATTCAGGGCTTACAGCCATATCAGGCGGGTAAACCCATTGAAGAGCTGGAGCGTGAGCTGGGCTTGAGCGATGTGGTCAAACTGGCGAGTAATGAAAACCCGCTGGGGCCGCCGGCTTCCGCGCTGGCAGCATATCAGGCAGCTGCCAAGCAATTGCATCTCTATCCAGACGCGGGTGGCTTTGCTCTGAAAGACGCACTGAGTACTGTGTTGGGTGTTGAGGCGGGGCAGTTGACGCTGGGTAATGGCTCTAATGACGTGCTGGACCTGCTGGGCCGGGTATTTCTTGATTCCGACAGCAGTGCCGTGTTTTCCCAGTATGCCTTTGTGGTGTATCCCATTGCGGTGCAGGCCGCCGGTGCACGAGCCATCGTGACGCCTGCCAAAGACTGGGGTAATGATCTGGATGCCATGGCGGCGGCGATCGAGGACAGTACGCGTCTGGTCTTTATTGCCAACCCCAACAATCCTACCGGAACCTGGTTGAGCGAGTCGGCGCTGCGCAGCTTTATGGCCAGAGTGCCCGAAAGCGTTGTCGTGGTGCTGGATGAAGCCTATGCCGAATACGCCGCCGAGCCCGGCTACCCGGACAGCATTGCCATGCTGGCGGATTACCCGAATCTGGTGGTGACGCGCACCTTCTCGAAGGCTTACGGGCTGGCCGGTCTGCGTATCGGCTACTCGGTCAGTCATCCGGATATAGCCGATCTGCTCAACCGCGTGCGTGCACCATTCAACGTGAGTATGCCTGCGATGACAGCGGCCATCGCTGCGCTGGGCGACGAGGTCTATCTGCGTCGCAGTCGCGAGGTAAATACCTCGGGCATGCTGCAATTGCGTCGGGGTTTTGACGAGCTCGGGCTGCCGTATATTGAATCGGCAGGTAACTTCCTGACGGTGGAAATGCCCGGTGAGGCTATGCCGTACTACGGTAGCCTGCTGCGCAAGGGCATTATCGTGAGGCCTATCGGGGTATATGGGATGCCGCGTCATCTGCGGGTGACGATTGGTCTGGAAGCGGAAAATCAGCGCTTTCTTCGTGCCCTGAGAGAGGTATTGGACGAACTGTCATGATTGGCAAATTGACGATTATCGGTCTCGGCTTGATGGGCGGGTCGCTGGCCAAGGCGCTCAAAGCCAAATCGGCGGTGGGCGAAGTGTGGGCCACCGGTCGCCGCAGTGCCTCCTTGGAAAAGGGCTTGGCGCTGGGAGTTATCGACCACTGGACGCTGGATCTTGCCGAAGCGGTCGCTGGCGCAGATATTGTGCTGGTTGCCACCCCAACGCTGGTGGCCGAGCAGGTTTTGGCGGATCTTGCTCCGTTGATTGATGAGCGGATGATTGTTACGGATGTGGCCAGTGTAAAAGGGAATATGCTGCGCGCAGCCGAATCGGTTTTTGACGTACTGCCCCCGAGACTGGTGTTAGGGCATCCTATTGCGGGCTCTGAGCAGAGTGGCGTCGAGGCCGCCAAGACTGATCTGTTTGTGGATCACCGTGTGATCCTTACTCCCCTGCCAGGGAATGATGTCGAAGCGGTAAATACTGTGCGCCAAATGTGGGAAGCGGCTGGTGCCGAGGTCGTGGATATGGCGGTCGATGAGCACGACGCCGTGTTGGCGGCCACCAGTCACCTCCCTCATGTATTGGCCTATACGTTGGTCGATGCGCTGGCTGCCAATGGCCGGGCGGCGGATATTTTCCGCTTTGCGGCGGGTGGCTTTCGGGATTTTACCCGGATTGCCTCCAGTGATCCGACCATGTGGCATGACATCGTACTGGCCAACCAGCAAGCTATTCTGGATGGGCTGGATAATTTCGCCGGGCACCTGCAGACCGTACGGCAGCTAATTGCCGATGGTGATGGGCCGGCCATCAAGCAAGTGTTTGCCCGCGCGAAGCAGGCGAGGGATGAGCACTTTCTCGGACAATATAAAGCGGGACGTAAACCGTCATCTGACTGAATTACGGATATAGAGAGTAAAACGTGGAATTTATAGCTCAGCCTGGTGGCAGCGTTTGTGGGACTTTGCGTGTTCCTGGCGATAAGTCGATTTCTCATCGCTGTATTATGTTTGGGGCGATTGCCGATGGTGTTACCACCGTTGAAGGCTTTCTCGAAGGGGAAGATGCACTGTCGACCATCAAAGCATTTCGTGCCATGGGGGTGCAAATCGATGGTCCAGATAATGGCAAGGTCAGTATCCACGGCGTCGGTCGCGACGGCTTGAAAGCCCCGACCGGGGAGTTGTACGTCGGCAACTCCGGCACGTCTATGCGCCTGCTGGCGGGACTGTTGGCCGGACAGGCCTTTGATACGGTACTTACAGGTGACGTGTCTCTCAGCAAGCGGCCGATGGAGCGCGTAGCCGTGCCCCTGCGGGCAATGGGTGCGAAGGTTGAAACTCAAGAGGGCGGTCGCCCGCCGATGATTATTCGCGGCGGCCAAGCCTTGCACGGCATTGACTATGTGCTGCCGATGGCCAGTGCACAGGTCAAGTCCTGTGTACTGCTGGCGGGGCTCTATGCTGAGGGGCAAACGCGTACTACCGAACCTGCACCTACCCGCGACCACAGTGAGCGTATGTTAAGAGGCTTTGGCTACCCCGTTAAGGTGGATGGCGCGACCGCCAGCCTTGAGGGTGGCCACCGCATGACGGCGGTTCACATCGATGTGCCGGCAGATATTTCTTCGGCGGCTTTTTTCATGGTGGCGGCCAGCATCACGCCGGGTGCCGACCTGACTCTGGAACATGTGGGTATCAACCCCACACGCATTGGTGTGGTCAATATTCTGCGCGCGATGGGCGGCAGCATTGAGCTGCTGAACGAGCGCGATGTAGGTGGTGAGCCCGTGGCGGACATTCGCATACGCTATGCGCCGCTGAAGGGCATTGATATCCCCGAAGATCAGGTGCCTCTGGCGATTGATGAATTTCCGGTGTTATTTGTGGCGGCGGCCTGCGCCGAAGGGCGTACCGTGCTGCGTGGCGCTGAAGAGCTGCGTGTTAAAGAAAGCGATCGTATTCAGGTAATGGCCGATGGCTTGGCTAGCATGGGTATTCAGGCCGAGGCGACGGAAGACGGCATCATCATTGATGGTGGCCAGATAACGGGCGGTCGCGTTAACAGCCACCACGATCACCGCATTGCGATGTCCTTTGCTGTGGCGGCGCTGCGCGCGACAGACAGTATCCATATTGAAGATTGCGACAATGTTGCTACCTCATTTCCCAATTTTGTGGAGCTGGCCCAGCGCGCAGGCATGCGCCTGGAGGTTCGCTGATGGCTGTGGCTCCTGTCATCTGTATTGATGGCCCCAGTGGTTCAGGTAAGGGCACCCTCTGTCAGATGCTGGCCCTTGAGCTGGGCTGGCACCTTCTGGACAGCGGTGCACTGTACCGATTAGTAGGCATGGCCGCCGATAAGCGCCGGCTGGATTTTGGTGACGAGGCGGCAGTGGCGGCGTTGGCTGCTGACCTTGATGTGGCCTTTCTGCCCGGTCAGCAGGGCGAACCCAGTCGAGTAATGCTGGATGGCGTTGATGTGAGTGGTGAACTGCGCACTGAAACAACCGGCATGTTGGCATCGCGGGTTGCAGTTCTGCCAGCGGTACGCGAAGCGCTGTTGCAGCGCCAGCGCGATTTTGCCCAATTACCGGGCCTGGTGGCCGACGGTCGCGACATGGGCACGGTGGTTTTCCCTGACGCGCCCCTAAAGGTGTTTTTGACCGCCAGCGCCGAAGAGCGGGCCCGTCGTCGTTTCATGCAGTTGAAAGAAAAGGGCGATAGTGTTAACCTCGCGGCCCTTTTAGAGGAGATCCGGGCCCGCGACAAGCGTGATTCGGAGCGGCAGCACGCGCCGTTAAAGGCAGCGGACGATGCCCTGCTGATCGACAGCAGCGACCTCGGGATACAAGATGTGTTTGAACGGGTAATGGCGCAAGCCAAGGCCCGCTTTGTTGCGTCCTGAAGCGACGTTATTGATTTTCAAAGGGTTTCCCCGAATGGTGTCAACACCAGCTAGCCATGGGGGAGGCTTTAAAAAACTGACCCGCGTTAGCTGGTAATGCGGCGATATAGTGGCAACGCCACTACTACTCTCAGGTAATGACTAATGAGCGAAAGCTTTGCTGAACTGTTTGAAGAAAGTTTAAAAACCATCGATATGAAGCCCGGTTCAATTGTGACCGGTGTGGTTATCGACATCGACAGCGACTGGGTGACGGTTCACGCCGGTCTGAAGTCGGAAGGCGTAATTCCCCGCGATCAGTTTGTCACCGAAGGTGGCGAATTCTCCCTGCAAGTTGGCGACGAAGTTCAGGTTGCCCTGGAGTCTGTTGAAGACGGTTTCGGTGAAACCCGTCTGTCTCGCGAGAAAGCAAAGCGCGCCGAAGCCTGGACGGCTCTGGAAGCTGCCTACGAGGCAGAAGAGACCGTTACCGGTATTATCAATGGCAAAGTCAAGGGTGGTTTCACCGTCGATATCAACAGCATTCGCGCGTTCCTGCCCGGCTCGCTGGTTGATGTACGTCCGGTACGTGACACTGCTCACCTGGAAGGCAAAGAACTCGAATTTAAAGTGATCAAGCTGGACCAGAAGCGCAACAACGTTGTTGTTTCTCGTCGTGCGGTTCTGGAAAGTGTTAACAGCGAAGAGCGCGAAGCACTGCTGGAATCTCTGCAAGAAGGCATGGTTGTTAAAGGTATCGTTAAGAACCTGACCGACTACGGTGCATTCGTAGACCTGGGTGGCATCGACGGCCTGCTGCACATCACTGACATGGCGTGGAAGCGCATCAAGCACCCGAGCGAAATTGTGAATGTTGGCGACGAAATCGACGTTCGCATTCTGAAGTTCGACCGTGAGCGCAACCGTGTTTCACTGGGCCTGAAGCAACTGGGCGAAGATCCCTGGGTGGCAATCAAAACCCGTTACCCCGAGAACAGCCGCGTAAAAGCCAAAGTGACTAACCTGACTGACTACGGCTGCTTCGCTGAGATCGAAGAAGGTGTTGAAGGTCTGGTACACGTTTCCGAAATGGATTGGACCAACAAGAACATCCACCCCTCTAAAGTCGTACAAGTTGGCGACGAAGTGGAAGTGATGATTCTGGATATCGACGAAGAGCGTCGTCGTATTTCTCTGGGTATCAAACAGTGCCAGCAGAATCCTTGGGATGCCTTCGGTTCTCAGTTCACCAAGGGCGACAAGATCAGCGGTGCGATCAAGTCGATCACTGACTTCGGTATCTTCATCGGCCTGGACGGCAACATCGACGGTCTGGTTCACCTGTCAGACATTTCTTGGAATGAAAGCGGCGAAGATGCTGTTCGCAAATTCAAGAAAGGCGACGAGATCGAGACTGTTATCCTGTCTATCGACCCCGAGCGTGAGCGCATCTCTCTGGGTATCAAACAACTGGAAGAAGATCCGTTCTCTGACTATGTGGCCGTCAATGATCGCGGCAGCATCGTAACGGGTGTTGTGAAGGAAGTGGATGCCAAAGCAGCGATCATTACGCTTGCTGACGAAG
This sequence comes from Spongiibacter sp., assembly GCF_984394615.1. NCBI lineage: Bacteria > Pseudomonadati > Pseudomonadota > Gammaproteobacteria > Cellvibrionales > Spongiibacteraceae > Spongiibacter > Spongiibacter sp. Next base: position 63,598 of record NZ_CFHTQA010000015.1, read on the forward strand.
TTGAAGGTGTTCTGAAGGCTTCTGAAATCAGCCGTGACCGCGTTGAAGACGCGCGCAATGTGCTGAAAGAAGGCGAAGAAGTTGAGGTCAAAGTGATCAGCGTTGATCGCAAAAACCGCAGCCTGAGCCTGTCTATCAAAGCCAAGGACATGGAAGACGAGAAAGAAGCGGTGAAAGCCCTTCGCGAGAAGGAATCTGAAGCGGCCGCTCCGGCGACCATCGGTGACCTGATCAAAGCTCAGATGGAAAACAAAGACTGAGACTCGCCGGTTACGAGCGCTCAAGCGGGCGTTCGTAACTAACTGGCTTGCAAGCAAAAAAGTGCTAAGCTAGGCTTGTTGCTGGAGTCGATGGGGTTAAGCAATGACCAAGTCTGAGTTGATTGAGCTGATGGCTGAACGTCAGCCGCAGTTGTCGCACAAGGATATCGAGTTAGCTGTCAAAACCATGATTGAGCATATGTCTCAAGTCTTGGCGACGGGTAGCCGCATCGAAATCCGTGGATTTGGCAGTTTTTCCCTGCACTATCGCGAGCCGCGTATGGGGCGTAATCCCAAAACTGGCGATACAGTTCAGTTGCCCGGAAAGTACGTTCCTCATTTTAAGCCTGGTAAAGAGCTGCGCGAGCGAGTGAACCTGAGTCTCAATACCGATTAAAGACCCTGCTCAGTAGCTGGTCTTTATCGAACAAGAACGGTATGGTCTTCGATCATGCCGTTTTTTTATGGATAGGATTTCTGGATGCGCGTGTTGAAGTCTCTGCTGTTGCTGCTATTGGTTATGGCAGTTGTCATGCTCGGGCTGTTGTTCAGTATGGAAAACACCACTTTGGTGTCCCTCAATGTCCTTGTTGCGGAGCTTCCTGAGCAGCGTTTGTCCACTTGGGTCATTCTGTCATTTTTTGTGGGTGGCCTCTGTGGCATGCTTTCCGCGTCTTTCGTTCTTATTCGTCTCCAGGCTTCCCGGCTCAGACTGTTGCGCAACGTGAAGCGCGCTTCGCCGGAGCGGCAAGCCTGATTTCCATGGAGCATCTTCTACCTTACAGCACCTTCATTCTTGCCATCGCGCTCGGTTGGTGGTTGGGGAGGAGAAGCCGTGGTGAGGAGATTTTATCCAGCTCGGAATCGCCGGTCTATTATCAGGGGCTGAGTGTTCTGCTCGGAGATCAGCCCGGCACAGAGCTCGATCATGTTATCGAGTCGATACCGGTCGGCGAAGATACGCTGGATACTTACCTCAGTCTTGCCAGGCTGATGCGCGGCAAAGGCGATTTTGAGGCGGCCACGCGTATTCATCAACACTTGTTGGCGTGGTCTGGCTTGCCTGAAAAAAGTCGGCAGAAGGCGCATCTGGAACTGGTAAAAGATTATATAGCGGCGGGCCTGCATGACCGCGCAGAAGCAATGCTCCGCGATATGATCAGTGACAACAGCAATGCGGAGGCGCTGGCGCTGTTGCAGCAAATTTATCAGGCAGAGAAGGGCTGGGAAAAAGCGGCGGCTGTGGCCCGTAAGCGCTTGAAGGCCTTTAGTGGTCGTGACTCAGCAGAAGAGGTTGGGCAAATCAGTCGTGCGCTGAGCCACTATTACTGCGCCATGGCTGAAGACGCTATTCGGCAAGGCGCGGCGACGGCTGTTGATGATTGGCTTCATAAGGCTGTTGAGTTGGATGCGGAAAATCTTCGTGCAGTGATGTTAGTGGCGCGACGATATCTTGCTGAACAACCCGATTACAGTCTAAATATGCTGGTAAGTCTGTCTAAAGCTCAGCCCGCTTTTACAATGGAAATCCTGCCCTTGCTCGGCGAGGTGTTTGATGCGCTGCCCGAATCTGTTGACCACATAGCAATCCTCAAGGACTTGGCGGAGCATACCCAAAGTTCTACTGCGGAAATTGCCTTGGCGGAAAAACTCGCCGTTCGCGATGCCGAGGCGGCCAAAGTTGTTCTCAGAGAGGCCATATCGCGCCGGTCTACATTGCGGTTGCTGGTAGCGGCCTTGAAGCTGGAGTCGACACAGCCTTCACTGCAGCCGTTGGTTGACGCGCTGGCGACATTGCGGGACGAGCGCCCGACCTATCACTGCCGACACTGCGGTTTTTCCGGCCGCAAACTGCATTGGCTGTGTCCGAGCTGTGAGCAGTGGGGTACTATTGCGCCCATCCGTAGTACACAAGGTGATTGATTACCCGATGTCTGTGACTTCTCCCGTCGTGGTTGCCCTGGATGTAGCCACCCAGCAAGAATTGACACAACTCCTGGACCAGCTCGACCCGGCGGCATGTCGAGTCAAAGTCGGCAAGGAATTATTTACCTTGTTCGGCCCGCAAGTGCTGGATCAGTTGCACGCGCGCGGTTTCGAGGTCTTTCTGGATCTCAAATTTCATGACATTCCCAACACGGTGGCAGCGGCGGTTCGCGTAGCGGCTGAAAAGGGCGTGTGGATGGTGAATGTTCATGCCAGCGGCGGCTCAAAAATGATGCGTGCAGCCAGAGAGGCGCTGCGGCCTTTCGGTGACAAGGCGCCACTCTTGATTGCGGTGACTGTACTGACATCGATGCAGGACAGTGATCTTGTCGAGCAGGGCATTCAGCGCAGCGCCGCCGAGCAGGTATCCCACCTCGCCCATCTGGCTGAAGAAAGTGGCATGGATGGTGTGGTTTGCTCTGCACAGGAAGCCCCCGTGCTCCGGGCTGAGCGCGGTAAGAATTTTCTATTAGTTACTCCGGGTATTCGCCCCGCAGACAGTGCGCAGGACGACCAGCAGCGTATTGCAACGCCCGAGCAGGCGATGGCATTGGGTAGCAGCTATCTGGTCATCGGGCGACCCATTAGTCGTGCCGAGCAGCCGCTTGAGGCACTGAATCGTATTAACCGGGCATTGGGTTGTTAGTCCTCACTGCCTATCAGGAATAACAGATAAGGATTTATGCATGGCATTTATTGATGTCTTCAATGGCGATGCGGATGGCCTTTGCGCGCTGATACAACTGCGCCTGGCTAGCCCTCAGGACAGCGAGCTGGTCAGTGGTGTAAAACGCGACATCGCGTTGCTTGAGCGTGTGCAGGCGGCATCGGGAGATGTTGTTACCGTATTGGATGTCTCCATGGATAAAAATACGGAGCCGTTGAACCGTATTCTGGCGGCGGGCGCAGAAGTCTTTTATGTCGATCACCATTTTGCCGGTGATATCCCTGACCATCCCTTGCTCACCAGTCGTATCAATACCGCTGCTGATGTGTGCACCAGCCTGTTGGTGAATGGCCATTTGCAAGGGGCTTATGCCGAGTGGGCCATCGTGGGTGCATTTGGTGACAATTTGCGCGCCAGTGCGGAGACCGTCGCAAAGCAATGCGACCTGGATGCGTCCGAAATATCCCGGCTGGAAAATCTGGGTATCTACCTGAACTACAATGGCTATGGGGCCAGCCTGGACGATCTGCATTTCACACCGACAGAATTGTTCGAAAAAATGCGGCATTTCGATAGTCCCTTCACGTTCATGGAAGAGGCTGCTGAAACCTTCGAGGCCCTTCAAGCCGGTTATCAGAACGATATGCGTTCGGCGGCTAAACTGCCGCCGGTTCACGCTTCGGATACCGTGGCGGTCTATGTTCTGCCCAATGAGCGCTGGGCTCGACGTGTCAGCGGTGTGTACGGAAACGATCTGGCCAACGCCTACCCCGATCGCGCTCACGCTGTGTTGACGGAAAAGGCTAACGGCAACTACCTGGTCAGCATTCGGGCTCCCCTTAATAACAAACGCGGTGCTGATGAATTCTGTCGCCAGTTCCCGACGGGCGGTGGTCGTGCGGCGGCGGCAGGGATCAACGACCTGGCCGGTGGCAGTCTGGAGCAGTTCAGTGCGCAGTTTGAAGCCTTCTATCGGGAGCTCAATCGCTGAACATGTTAACCATCGATGCATGGATCACGCTGGCCGTGATCGTCGGCTGCCTGTTAGCTCTGGTATTCAGTCGGCGACCCGCGGATATGGTTTTGTGCGGCGGCGTGGTTATCCTACTATTGCTGGACATCCTGACGCCGAAAGAAGCGCTGGCGGGAATGTCTAATGAGGGCATGATAACGGTGGGTATACTGTTCGTCGTTGCTCAGGCGTTGTCGGAAACGGGCGTTGTCAGTTGGATCTCCAATAACCTGCTCGGTAGGCCAAAGTCGCCTCACTCTGCTCAGCTGCGCTTGATGGCGCCGGTAGCCCTGTTCAGCAGCATTCTCAACAACACACCTGTAGTGGCGATGCTGATTCCCGCCGTGCGGGATTGGGCTAAGCGCAACAAGCTGTCCGCCTCGCAGTTGATGATACCGCTGAGCTATGCGGCCATTGTCGGTGGTACCTGTACGCTGGTGGGTACCAGTACCAACCTTGTGGTTAACGGGATGTTGCTGCAATACCTGCCTGACCAGGGGCTGGGGATGTTCGATCTTGCCTGGGTCGGCATTCCCTGCGCATTGATGGTGATTGTCTTCGTGGTGTTGTTCTCGCGTTGGCTGTTGCCCAGTCACAGCGGTACAGAAGAGCGTTTTGAAGACACCCGCCAGTATATTGTGGAAATGAAAGTTGAACCGGGCAGCGCGGTCGCAGGGCAGACGATTGAAGAAGCCGGGCTTCGTCAGTTGCCTGGCATGTTCCTGGTCGAGATTGTGCGCGACCAACAGGTTATGACCGTGGTGTCACCCAACGAGCGATTGCGTGATAACGACCAATTGGTATTTGCCGGTGATGTACGTTCGGTGGTGGACCTGAAAAATATTCACGGCCTCAAACTTGCCGAAAAACAGGTGTTTAAGCTCGAAGCGGGTAGCCTAAACCGTTGTTTGGTGGAAGTGGTGATCTCCCATAATTTCCCCCAAATCGGCCGTCGTGTTCGGGAGATGCGCTTCAGGAACCACTATGGCGCGGTTGTTATTGCAGTGTCGCGGAACGGTAAGCAGATTAAAGGCAAGCTCGGTGATATCGAGCTGGAGGCCGGTGATACCCTGCTTCTGGAAACCCATGAAGACTTTGTGCGCAATCAGCGCTACTCAAAAGACTTCCTGCTGGTTAGTGCGATTGAGAACTCGCGCCCTGTTCGTCACGAGCATAGGCTGCGTGCGTCACTGATTATGCTGGGGATGGTGTTGAGCGTTGCCTTTGGCTGGTTGTCCATGCTGAAAGCCGCTTTTCTGGCCGCTGGGTTGATGGTGATTACCCGCTGCATTCGCATCAGCGATGCGCGGCGCTGTGTCGACTGGCAAGTGCTTCTGGTTATTGCGGCGTCGATCGCCTTGGGCTCGGCACTGGAAAAAACCGGTGCAGCGTCGGTCATTGCTGATGGTGTTGTCAGTATTGCAGCGGGTTCACCGATGGCAACGCTGGCAGCGATTTTCGTGGTTACCGCCTTGTTCTCCGCGGTCATTTCCAATCTTGCCGCGGCAGTCATCGTCTTCCCGATCGCATTGGCTGCCAGTCAGCAGCTCGCCGTCAACATGCTGCCCTTTGCGGTAACCCTGATGATGGCGGCGTCCGCCAGTTTTGCCACGCCGATTGGCTACCAGACCAATCTCATGGTCTACGGCCCGGGTAACTACCGCTTCTCGGATTTCTTCAAAATGGGTGTGCCCCTGACGCTATTGGTAGGGGTCGCTACGGTGCTGATCGTACCGCAAGTCTGGTCGTTTTAATCGCATTTGGCGGCACTGGAGGAAGCTTATTCGCAGGCGAGATGCTCGGCTTCCTCAAAGCGATTCGCCCGCAATAACACGCGGTGCTCAATCACGTCGACGGACACCTGCATGCCAGCGAAACCACTCTCCAGTAAGCGCTTGCAGGCCGCCTTGGCTAGGGCTTCAGCATCGTGCTGCCGAGTATCAACGCTGAGTACCAAGACATTGTGGCGAAGCCATAGTGCCTTTTGGATACCGTCTTGCGGGTGAGCTTCAAAATACTTCAGCATTTTTTCGTGGGCCGGACTGAAGGAGGGCGCAGCCATAGTGACGCTGCTTATCACCAACAGCCCAGCGGCGAACCAGCGAATCATCAGAGGGTTTCTCGCAGCAGAGTTGTAACAGCCACAGTGTAGCGGGTTTGCTTGGGAGAGGGGATCAAGGATTTACATGGGTCAACAAAAAAGGGCCACACCTTTCGGTGTAGCCCTTTCGAATTTGGCTCCGCCTGCTGGGCTCGAACCAGCGACCCAATGATTAACAGTCATTTGCTCTACCAACTGAGCTAAGGCGGAATAGCTGTCTCAACAGCTGAGGCCGCGCATATTAAAGGGCATTGCCGGGGGCGTCAAGCCTTTCGGCCAGAAAATTTTGAAAGGGCTTTTTTTCAGGTTTTTCCTGAGCTTAGCGCATCGAGGCGGGGCTTTTCCGCGTAGCCCAGAGACTGGTGTAAACTGGGCGTTTCATTCGGAATTCGGGCCGGGGAGAGTCATGGGCAAGCCGTTTCAGGTGGTATCTAAATTCGAAGCTGCTGGTGACCAACCTCGCGCCATTCAGGCGCTGGTCGAAGGGGTGAATGCGGGGCTGCATGCGCAGACGCTGCTGGGGGTCACCGGATCGGGGAAAACCTTCACCATTGCCAATGTGGTTGAGGCCCTGCAGCGTCCCACCATTGTGATGGCGCCGAACAAGACCTTGGCCGCGCAGCTCTATGGCGAGTTCAAAGAGTTCTTCCCCAATAACGCGGTAGAGTATTTCGTTTCCTACTACGACTACTATCAGCCCGAGGCCTACGTGCCCGCGTCGGATACCTTTATCGAGAAGGACGCGTCCATCAACGATCACATTGAGCAGATGCGACTGTCGGCGACCAAGGCGCTGATGGAGCGCTCGGATGCGATCATCGTGGCGTCGGTGTCATCGATCTACGGTCTGGGTGATCCTGAGCAGTATTTCAAAATGGTGCTGCATCTGGTGCGCGGAGATCGTATCGATCAGCGCAAGCTGCTGCGCCGTCTGGCTGAGCTGCAATACACCCGCAACGATATCGCGTTTCAGCGCGGCACCTATCGCGTGCGAGGGGATGTTATTGATATTTTCCCGGCGGAGAGCGAGAAAGATGCCATCCGCGTCGAGTTGTTCGATGATGAGATCGATTCCATCAGCGGTTTTGACCCGCTGACGGGCGAGTCTTACGGCAAGCTGCCCCGCGTGACGATCTATCCCAAAAGCCATTATGTAACGCCTCGCGAAACGCTGTTGGCGGCGGTCGACCACATTGAGGACGAGCTCAAGGAACGTCTTGAGCAGTTGCGCGGTAATGATTTGCTTGTGGAGGCGCAACGGCTGGAGCAGCGCACCCGCTACGATGTGGAAATGATCCGCGAGCTGGGTTACTGCAACGGTATCGAAAACTACTCGCGCTACCTGTCGGGCCGCGACCCCGGCGAGCCGCCGCCGACCTTGTTTGACTACCTGCCACCGGATGCACTGGTGGTGATCGACGAGTCCCACGTGACCATCCCGCAGATTGGCGCGATGTACAAAGGTGATCGCTCCCGAAAGGAAACGCTGGTGCAGTACGGTTTTCGCTTGCCGTCGGCGCTGGATAACCGGCCGATGCGCTTTGAGGAATGGGAGCGACTGGTTCCGCAGCTTATTTTGGTTTCCGCGACCCCTGGTCCCTACGAAGAAGAACATTCTGCTCGGGTCGTTGAGCAGGTGGTGCGTCCTACCGGACTGGTTGATCCGGTGGTGGAAGTACGACCGGCAACGACGCAGGTTGACGACTTGTTGTCGGAAGTCAATCTGCGGGTAGAGAAAGGCGAGCGGGTGTTGGTCACCACGCTGACCAAGCGCATGGCAGAGGATTTGTCCGAGTATCTGGACGAGCACCATGTGCGCTGTCGCTACCTTCACTCCGACATCGATACGGTTGAGCGGGTGGAGATTATCCGCGATCTCCGGTTGGGTAAATTCGATGTGCTGGTGGGGATTAACCTCCTTCGGGAAGGTTTGGATATGCCGGAGGTTTCTCTGGTGGCGATTCTCGATGCGGACAAAGAGGGTTTTCTGCGCTCCGAGCGTTCGCTGATTCAGACCATCGGTCGTGCCGCAAGAAACCTGAACGGCAAGGCGATTCTCTACGCTGACAATATTACCGGCTCTATGCGGAGAGCCCTGGACGAAACCAACCGCCGCCGGGAAAAACAGATGGCCTTCAACGAGGAGCACGGGATTGTGCCCAAGGGGGTCACCAAATCTGTGGAAGATATTCTCGAGGCCGCTGCAGCGCCCGGCTCGAAGTCAGGAAGGCGGGGCAGGGAGCAACGCAAGGTGGCAGAGCCCGCGGGCGATTACCTGCTGGATGCCGAAGCCATGTCGCCGGCCGAGCAGGCGAAACTGCTGAAGAGCATGGAGCAGCAGATGCAGCAACACGCGAAAAATCTCGAGTTTGAAGAGGCCGCCAAACTGCGTGACCGACTGCATGAAATCAAGGAACGGATGTTTATTAATTGATGTGTCGGGCAGGCTTGTCATCGCCCGGCAGCCTGCTTATAATGCGCCGCTCTTTCGTACGACCGTAGCTCAGTTGGTTAGAGCACCACCTTGACATGGTGGGGGTCGGTGGTTCGAGTCCACTCGGTCGTACCAATATTTATAAAAAAGCCCGCATACAGCGGGCTTTTTTATTTAAGGTGTCCCGTCCTGAAATAGGTTTACACCCACGAGGCCTATTTATGGATACCACT